>NZ_KV787114.1:0-3534 GCF_001807025.1 Corynebacterium sp. HMSC11E11
GCTCGTTTCGCCCCACCGTTCACATGTGCATCAGGCCGCATGCGTACCCGCCGCCGTCGTCAAGAAAAAACGCCCAGCCAAGCAAGCCCTATTCGACCATGCCCAACGCGCGGCGCAAGCCATCGCGCCAATCCGGCAGGGGCGCGAAACCGGCGTCAACCCACGCGGAACCGTCGAGCACGGACCAAGCGGGACGCTTCGCGGGCCGCGGAAACTCCGCCGACGTGCACGGACGCACACGCTCGGGCTGCCCGGCCACGAGCGCGAACACCTCCGACGCCACGTCGTGCCACGTCGCCGCGCCGGCCCCCGTCACGTGGAACACGCCCTCGACCGGCCGCAACGCCAACCGCCACAGGGCATCGGCGAGATCGTCGACGAACGTCGGATTCCCGTGTTGGTCGTCGACGACGTCGATGTCGCCGCCGCGCTCCTCGAGCCGCAGCATCGTCGACACGAAGTCGGACGCCTTCGGCTGCGTCGGACCGGAAAACACCCACGCCGTCCGCACGATCGCGGCCCGCGCACCGCTGTCCGCCACGGCCCGCTCCCCCGCCAACTTCGTGCGCCCGTACGCGGTGTCGGGCGCCACGGGATCGTCCGCGCGCAGGGGCCTCCGCCCACCCGCGCCATCGTCGCCCGTGCCGCCGCCGAACACGTAATCCGTGGACACGTGAATGAAAAAGGCCCCCTCCCGCGCACACTGCCGCGCCAACAACCCCGGCGCCACCGCGTTGACCCGATGCGCCGCAGCCTCCCCCTCGGGCGTCTCGGCACCATCGACATCCGTCCACGCGGCCGCATTGACCACCACATCCACGCCCCGCAACGCCGGATGCGCCATCACCGCCGCCTCATCCGCGACATCCAGATCCTCCCGCTCCAGCCACGTCACCTCGACCCCGGCCGGCTCGCGCCGCAGCAACGCCGTGCCCAGCTGCCCCGCCGACCCCACCACCGCAACCCGCACGGCGGCTCCGTTTCCCCCCACTTCATGGGCTTTTCCGGCGCGTGGTTCGGTCATCGGCAGTCCGTTTCATTATCGTTGGGACGACTGAGTCGTCGCAAAGCACGAATCCTGCTTTACGACGCCCACCTGACGGCACCCACGGTAGTGCACCCGGAGCAGCCGGAAACGCCCGCGTGAGGGAAGGAACCAACTTGAGCGCACGCACACCCCAATCGAGGCACGCCCGGGACATCCAGGCGCCGCCCACGCAGGGCCGCGACGTCCGCCAGGCTGTTCCGATGCCGCTGAGGTCCCTGCTGATCCTCCTGTCCGTGCTGTGCCTGACCGTCTCCGCCGTCGGCTGGTGGACCGTCGGCCGCGCCGCCGGCGGCCTCGGATCCGGCGGCGACTTCTCCCTCGGCAAGGAAAAGGACGGCGCCACCGACATCCTCCTCGTCGGCTCCGACTCCCGCACGGACGCCCAGGGCAACCCCCTGACGCAGGAGGAGATCGACATGCTCCGCGCCGGCGACGAAGAGGCGACGAACACCGACACCATCATCGTCATCCGCGTCCCCAACGACGGGTCCTCCGCCACCGCGATCTCCATCCCCCGCGACACGTACATCAGCACCGCGGACGGCAACAAGAAGATCAACGGCGTCTACGGCGACATGAAGCTCAGCACCGCCGAACGCCTGTCCGCCGAAGGCGAATCGCCCGAAACCGTGGAAAAGCGGTCCACCGAAGCCGGCCGCCAGGCGCTGATCACCGCCGTCGCCGACCTCACCGGCGTCACCGTCGACCACTACGCCGAAGTCGGCCTGCTCGGCTTCGTGCTGCTCACCGACGCCATCGGGGGCGTCGACGTGTGCCTCAACAACGACGTCTACGACGAATACTCCGGCGCCGACTTCCACGCCGGACGGCAGACCCTCTCCGGCCCCGACGCCCTGAGCTTCGTGCGCCAGCGCCACGGCCTGCCCCGCGGCGACCTCGACCGCATCACCCGCCAGCAGGCGTTCATGGCGTCGTTCGCCAACAAGCTGCTGTCCGCCGGCACCCTGTCCAACCCCGCCAAGCTCAACGAACTCGGCGGCGCCGTCCAACGATCCGTCGTCCTCGACAACGGCTGGGACGTCATGGGCTTCGCCACCCAGATGCAGGGCCTGACCGGCGGCAACGTCAAGTTCGAGACCATCCCCGTCACGTCCATCGACGGCGTCGGCGACTACGGCGAATCCGTGGTCACCGTGGACAAGGGCCAGGTGCACCGGTACTTCGACGAACTGCTCGGCGACAAGGAAGAAGAAGCCGCCGCCGAAGACGACAAGCCGCGCGACCACGACCCCGCCGACTACACCGTCAGCGTGTACAACGCCACCGGCATCGAAGGCCTCGCCTCCCGCGCCGCCGCCGTGCTCACCGAGAAGGGCTACGTCGAGGGCACCGTCGCCAACGCCGAATTCGCCGGCGTCGCCATCAGCCAAGTCAACACCGCCGACCCCGACGACCCGGCCGCCGCCGCGATCGCCGAGGCGCTCGGCGGCCTGCCGGTCGTCCACGACACCACCATGGAGCCCGGCACCATCTCGGTGACCGTCGCCGGCGACTACGCGGGCCCCGGCCTTTACGAGGACGGTTCCGGCGCCGTCCCCGAGGACGACGCCGTCGAGGAGGCCGCCGACGACGGCTCCACCGGTGAAGTCGTCGGCCAGGAGGGCATGGCCCCCGAAGAGGACCTCAGCCAGCACATCGACGCCGGCGGCGACGGCGTCATGTGCGTGAACTGACCCCCGCCCGCCCCGGCCCCGGAGATCAGACCCAGTTGAGGATCTTCGGGGCCATTTCGCGCATTTCCACCTTGCGGACCTTGCCGGAGGCGGTCATCGGGAACGAATCCGTGACGTGGACGTAGCGCGGGATCTTGTGGCGGGCGAGCTTGCCCTGCGCGAACTCGCGCAGCTTGTCGACGGTCAGCGTCTCCGCTCCCTCGTGGAGGATGATCCAGGCCATGATCTCCTCGCCGTACTTGTCGTCTGGCACGCCGATGACCTGCGCATCGACGATGTCCGGATGCGTGAACAGGAACTCCTCGATCTCGCGCGGGTAGATGTTCTCGCCGCCGCGGATGAGCATGTCCTTGATCCGCCCGGTGATGGACAGGTAGCCCTCGTCGTCGAGGACGCCGAGGTCGCCCGTGCGCATCCAACCATCCGGGTCGACGGCCTCGGCGGTCTTCTCCGGGTGGCGCCAGTACTCCTTCATCACCGCGTAGCCGCGCACCAGAATCTCGCCCTGCTCGCCGCGCGGCACCGTTTCGCCGGTCGCCTGGTCGATGACCTTCGCCTCCAGATGCGGCATGATCTGGCCGACGGTGTGCACGCGCTTTTCCAGCGGCGAGTCGCCCCTCGTCTGGAAGCTGCACGGCGACGTTTCGGTCATGCCGTAGCAGATGGCGATTTCCTTCATGTTGAGCTTGTCCATCACCTCGGACATCGTCTTCGACGGGCAGGACGTGCCGCCCATGATGCCGGTGCGCAGCGACGAGAAGTCGTAGGGGCTGCCGTACTCCTCGTGGTCGT
>NZ_KV787114.1:3554-26679 GCF_001807025.1 Corynebacterium sp. HMSC11E11
ATCGTCGGCACGCCGTACAGGGACGTGGCCTTCTCGGAGTGGACGGCCTTGAGCACGTCGCGGGCCTGGAACACCGGGCCGGCGATGATGAGGGCGGCGCCGCGGCTCAGCGTCGCGATGATGCCCAGCACCATGCCGAAGGTGTGGAAGAACGGAATCGGCACCACGACCCGGTCGTTTTCGTCGTAGGCGAGGAGGGTGGCCGTCTGGTTGGCGTTGTTGAGCAGGTTGCGGTGCGTCAGCGTCGCGCCCTTGGGGAAGCCGGTGGTGCCGGAGGTGAACTGGATGTTCACCGGGTCCGTGGCCTCGACCTCGGCGATCGCGGCGTCGAGGTCGGACCGGTCGCCGTTGACGTCGCGGCCCAGGATCTCCTTCCACTGCTCCGAGCCGAAGTAGATGACCTCCCGCAGGTCCACGCCGCGCTGCTTCGACGCCTCGATGAGCATGGTGCGGTAGTCGGAGTCCTTGTAGCGGCGGGCGGCGAACACGCAGGTGACACCGGCCTTCTCCAGGACGTAGTTCAGTTCGCTCTGTCGGTAGGCGGGGTTGATGTTGACCAGGATGAGGCCCAGGCGGTGGCACGCGTAGGACACGATGGGCCATTCCCAGCGGTTGGTGGACCAGATGCCCACGCGGTCGCCCCGGTGCAGGCCGCAGCGCAGCAGGGCGGCCGCGAGGCGGTCGACCTTGTCGCCGAACTCCCGGTACGTCAGACGCACGTCGGCGAAGACGTCGACGATCGCCTCCCGGTCCGGGAAACGCTCGATCTGGGCGACGAGGTTGTCCCCCAGCGTTTCGGATCGCAGCGGAGCCGCCCCCTGATCCACGCCGGCGCCGAGGACGTGCGACAGCAGGCGGCCCTCGGCGTCGATCACATCCTTCCCGAAAGGCGCGGGCCTGGTGAGGATTTCGGCGGTCGTCGCAGTCGTCATCGATGCTCTCCTGGGTCGATTGAGGTGACGACCAAGATCCTAATTTGATTCCGCGCACAAAATCATCAGTTAAGCCGGATTAATTTTTTATCAAAATTATGGGTGCCCCCGGCTCGCGCAGCGATGATCGCGGCCTGCCTGACGACGGGGGCGTCGATCATCTCCCCGTCGAGTTGGAAGGCTCCGACGTTGTCCGCGGCGCGCTCGAGGATGCGGCGGGCCCGGTCGAGTTCTTCGTCGGAGGGGCGGTAGGCGCGGCGAACCGCATCGACCATCGCCGGATGAATGCACGCGGTGCCCGCGAACCCGCAGCCGGCGGCGTCGAGGGCCTCGAGGTACTGGCCCTTCTCGTCGCGGAAGTCGACGTGAACGGCATCGATGGCGGCGATGCCGTTGGCGGCGGCGTGGAGAACCATCATCGTCCGGGCCAACTGCTGCGGGGCCCGGTACGGGCGGGCGCCGGCGTCGGCTGGGATACCCGCGGCCTCGGCCTCGGCGGCGGTGATGCGCGACGACGTGCCGCCCAACTCGGCGGCGAGATCCTCGGCGCCCCAGAACATGCCGACGACGTCCGGGTGGGACGCGATGGCGCCGATGTTGAGGATCGCCTCGGGCGTTTCGATCATCGCGATGATCTTCAGCCCGGCGAGCTCCTCCGGAATGCGGTCACGGACCTTCGGCAGCATGACGACGTCATACGGGCCCTCCTGCGCCAACCGGGCATCGCCGGCGAACGTCGGGGCATCCGGGCCCGTCACTCGCAGGATCGTGCGCGCGGGATCCAGCGGATTGTCCAGGATGTTGCGCCGCGCGGCCTCGTGGCCGTCCAGGGCGGCGCCATCTTCCAAATCAACGATGACCACGTCGGACCGCTCCGCGGCCTTGGCGAAACGCTCCGGCCGATCCGCCGGCGCGAACAACAGGGCGGGGCCGACGGGCAACCAGGCCGGGGCCGACGCCGACGCCGACGAAGCCGAAGGGGCCGAAGAGGACGTAGCCGGAGACGGGGACTGAGGCCAGGACTGAGCCTGCGACTCCGCCGACTCGGGGCCGCGGGCATCACTGGGGACGGTGTTCATGCCACCGAAACTACCGTCGGGCCCGTCACGGGGAGGCGGAGACGTCGTCACGCACCTCCCCCGAACCGCCTCCCCCGAGCGCGATCTAGTCGCGGTACAGCAGCAGGGCGTCGCCCTGGCCACCACCGCCGCACAGCGACACGCCGGCCTTGCCGGAACCGCGGCGCGCCAGCTCCATCGCCGCCGTCAGCGTCAGACGGGCACCCGAGCAACCGATCGGGTGACCCAGCGCAATGGCGCCACCGTGGATGTTGCACTTCTCCAGCGGGTAATCCAGGTCGCGCAGCGACTTCACGGCGACGGCGCCGAAAGCCTCGTTGATCTCGATGAAGTCGAGGTCCGAGGCCTCCCAGCCGGCCAGACGCAGGGCCTCGGCCAGCGAGTCCGACGGCTGCGCGTGCAGGCTGTTGTCCGGGCCGGCGGTCTGCCCCGCCTTGCCCACAACCGCCAGGTAATCCAGGCCTCGTTCCTCCGCCCAGCCACGACGGGCCAGGACCAGCGCCGCCGCACCATCGGAGATCGGCGAGGAGTTGCCGGCGGTGATCGTGCCGCCCTCCTTCATGAACACCGCGCGCAGCTTCGACAGCGACTCGACGGTGGTGTCCGGACGGATGCCCTGGTCCGCGTCGACCACGATCGGGTCACCCTTGCGCTGCGGAATCTCGATCGGGGCGATCTCCTCGGCGAGAATGCCGTCGGCCTGCGCCTTCGCGGCGCGCTGGTGCGACAGGGCCGCGACCTCGTCCTGATCGGCGCGGGAAATGCCCAGGTCCGCGTTCGGGCCGTCGGTCAGCGTGCCCATGGACACGCAGTCGTAGGAGTCGACCAGGCCGTCGAGCTCCAGCGCATCCTCCAGCTTCAGCGCACCGTAGGACTTGCCCTTGCGCACGCCGCGGGCGATGTGCGGGGCGTTGGTCATCGACTCCTGGCCGCCGGCGACGACGACGTCGACCTCGCCCAGGCGGATCATGCGGGCGGCGTGGATCACCGCGTCGAGGCCCGACAGGCAGACCTTCGCCACGATCTCGGCGGGCACGGTCCACGGCAGGCCGGCCTTGATCGCCGTCTGGCGGGCCGGGTTCTGGCCGGCGCCGGCGAGGATGACCTGGCCGAGCACGACGCGGCCGACGTCCTCCGGCTTGATGCCAGCGCGCTCGACGGCGGCGCGGACGGCGTGGGCCCCGAGATCGACGGAGGTCAGCTCGGCCAGCTGGCCGAGCATCTTGCCCTGCGGGGTACGGGCGCCGGCGAGGATGACGACGTCGTCGGCGTTCGGGGTGGTGTTTCCGGTCATGGTGTTCGTCTCTCCCTGTGCAGCCGCGCGGGGGCGGCATGGACGGCGGCGAACCCGGTGGATTCGCCGCACGGTTCAATTGGTCGTGCGTTCGGTTAATGGAGCCTAGTGGTTTTCCGCGCCGCCGGGCCGGAATTGCGCGACGGGGAGCCACCCTCGGGTGGTGCCCCGCCGCGGCCGACTAATCCTCCAGGTCCACGACGTACGCCGCCGCGGTGTTGTTCTCGATGTCGGCCAGCGTCACGCCCGGGGCCAGGCGCCGCAGAACCAGGTGGTCGTCGGCGACGTCGAAGCTGCCCAAGTCGGTGATGATGCGCTTGACCACCTTCGCGCCGGTCAGCGGCAGATCGCACTCCTTGACCAGCTTCGGCGAACCGTCGCGGGCCACGTGGTCGGTGAGCACCACCACGCGCGGGGTGCCGGCGACGAGGTCCATCGCGCCGCCCATGCCCTTGACCATCTTCCCCGGGATCATCCAGTTGGCCAGGTCACCGGACTCGGACACCTGCATGGCGCCGAGGACGGCCATCTTCACGTGACCGCCGCGGATCATGCCGAAGCTCGTCGCCGAGTCGAACACGGCCGCACCCGGCACGAGCGTCACGGTCTGCTTGCCGGCGTTGATGAGGTCGGCGTCCTCCTCCCCCTCGTACGGGAAGGGGCCCATGCCGAGGATGCCGTTCTCGCTCTGCAGCAGCACGCGCACACCATCGGGGATGTGGTTGGCCACCAGCGTCGGGATGCCGATGCCCAGGTTCACGTAGTCTCCGTCGGCGAGCTCCGCCGCCGCCATCGCGGCCATCTCATCGCGGGTCCACCCGCGCTTTTCCTCGTGGGTCATGTCAGATCTCCTCCCCCGCCGCGGCGGCGGCCGGATCGGGCGCGGTCTCCCGCGGCCGGGTGGTTCGCTTCTCGATGGGCTTCTCGCGGTCGCTCGCCCGGACGATGTGGTCGATGAACACGCCGGCGGTCATGACCGAATCGGGCTCGATGGCGCCGCGCTCGACGAGCTGCTCGACCTGGGCGACGGTGACCTTGCCGGAGGCGGCGCACAGCGGATTGAAGTTCTGCGCCGTGGACCGGTAGACGAGGTTGCCGTCGACGTCGCCGCGCCAGGCGTGGACCAGGGCCAGGTCGGCGACGATGCCGCGCTCCTGGACGTAGGTGCGGCCGTCGAATTCGGCGTGGGGCTTGCCCTCGGCGACGAGGGTGCCGACGCCGGTGGCGGTGTAGAACGCGGGGATGCCCGCACCGCCGGCGCGCAGCCGCTCGGCCAGGGTGCCCTGCGGCGTGAACTCCACCTCGAGTTCGCCGTCGAGGTACTGCCGGGCGAAGAGCTTGTTCTCGCCGACGTAACTGGCGATGACCTTGGTGACCTGGTGGTTTTCCAGCAGGATGCCCAGTCCCTGCCCGTCGACGCCCATGTTGTTGGACACGATGGTCAGGTCCTTGGCGCCGGAGTCGCGCAGGCCCTCGATGAGGTCGAAGGGCACGCCGCACAGGCCGAAGCCTCCGACGGCGATGGTCATGCCGTCCTCGGCCAGGCCGGCGACGAGCTCGCGGATCGACGTTTCGGTGTTCTTGGACATTCGGATCACACCCATCCCAGCAGCTTCGGCGCCATTTCGCGCATCTCGACCTTGCGGACCTTGCCCGAGGCGGTCATCGGGAACGAATCGGTGACGTGGACGTAGCGCGGGATCTTGTGGCGCGACAGCTTGCCCTGCGCGAACTCGGCGATCTGGTCCGCGGTGAGGTCGGCGTTCTCGTCGTGGAGGATGACCCAGGCCATGATCTCCTCGCCGTACTTGTCGTCCGGAACGCCGATGACCTGCGCATCGACGATGTCCGGGTGGGTGAACAGGAACTCCTCGATCTCGCGCGGGTAAATGTTCTCGCCGCCGCGGATGAGCATGTCCTTGATTCGCCCGGTGATGGACAGGTACCCCTCGTCGTCGAGGACGCCCAGGTCGCCGGTGTGCATCCAGCCGTCTTCGTCGATGGCCTCGGCGGTCTTCTCCGGGTGGTGCCAGTACTCCTTCATCACGGAGTAGCCGCGGACGACGACCTCGCCCTGCTCGCCGCGCGGCAGCGTTTCGCCGGTGTCCTCGTCGATGACGCGGGCCTCCAGGTGCGGCATGATCTGGCCGACGGTGTTGACGCGCTTGTCCAGCGGCGAGTCCTTGCGGGTCTGGAAACTGACCGGCGACGTTTCGGTCATGCCGTAGCAAATGGCGATCTCGGACATGTTCAGCTTGTCCATGACGTCGCGCATCGTCTTCGACGGGCAGGACGTGCCGGCCATGACGCCGGTGCGCAGGGTCGACAGGTCGTAGGGGCTGCCGTACTCCTCGTGGTCGTGGGCCTCCTCCAGTTCGGTGATGAACATCGTCGGCACGCCGTACAGGGACGTGGCCTTGGCGGAGTGGACGGCCTTGAGGGTTTCGCGGGCCTTGAAGCTGGGCGCCGGGATGATGATCGCGCCGCCGTGGCTGAAGGTGGCGAACGTGCCGATGACCATGCCGAAGGTGTGGAAGAACGGCACGGGCAGGCAGACGCGGTCCTTCTCGGTGTAGCCGAGCAGCTCGCCGATGAAGTAGCCGTTGTTGAGCAGGTTGCGGTGCGTCAGCGTCGCGCCCTTGGGGAAGCCGGTGGTGCCGGAGGTGAACTGGATGTTGATGGGGTCGTCGGGGTGCAGGTCGGCGGTGTACTCCGACAGGTCGTCGATGTCGCCGTGCATGCGCTCGTACCAGTCCGCGGAGCCGAAGTAGATGACCTTGTCCAGCTTGACGCCGCGCTGCTTCGACGCCTCGATGAGCATGGTGCGGTAGTCGGAGTCCTTGTAACGGCGGGCGGCGAAGACGCAGCGGACGCCGGCCTTTTCCAGGACGTAGTTGAGTTCGTGCTGGCGGTAGGCGGGGTTGATGTTGACCAGGATGAGGCCCAGGTGGTGGCAGGCGTACTGGACGACGGTCCATTCCCAGCGGTTGGTGGACCAGATGCCGATGCGGTCGCCCTTGCGGTAGCCGGCGCGGACGAAGGAGGTGGCCAGGCGGAGGACGCGGTTGTAGAACCGCTCGTAGGTGAAGGACACGTCGGCGTAGACGTCGACGATGCACTCGCGGGAGGGGTGCTTTTCGACGATCGCCTTGAGGTTTTCGCCGAGGGTTTCGGAGCGCAGCGGGGCGGCGCCCTGGTCGACGTCGGCGCCGATGACGTGCGACATCTTGTTGCCGTCGTCGTCTACGACGTCTTTGCCGTAGGGGGCGGGGATGGTCTTGAGCTGGGACATCGGGTTCTCCTGGAGTTCTGTGCCGCGGGGGCGGAAAACTACGTGGGTGGTGGAAGGTTTCGTGCTTTACGACGTCTGCGTGGCGGTCGCTTCGGCGCGTCGGGCGATGGCTTCGGCTTGGCGGAACAGCGGGGCGTCGACCATGCGGCCCTCGAAGCTGAACGCTCCCCCGTCGTCGCGGGCGGCGGCGAGCAGGCGTCGGGCCCAGTCGGCTTCTTCGTCGGTGGGGCGGTAGGCGTCCCGGATGACGGCGACCTGCGAGGGGTGGATGCACACGGTGGCCGCGTAGCCGAGGGCCGCGGCGTCGGTGGCTTCGGCGCGGAGGCCGTCGACGTCGGCGATGTCGACGTGGACGGAATCCAGCGCGGCGCGGCCGAAGGCGGCGGCGGCCAATTGGGTGCGGGCGCGGGCGTGACGGGCAACGTCGCGGTAGGTGCCGGGGGCGTCCTCGCCCTCGCCGAAGCGGGAGGCCGTGCCGCCGAGACCGGCGGTGAGGTCCTCGGCGCCCCAGAACAGGGCCACCGCGTTGTCGGCGGAGGCGACGTCGTCGGCGCGCAGGACGCCCAGGGGCGTCTCGATGAGCGCGATGACGCGATGCCCGGCCAGCGACTCCACCGCCGCGGCGGACTCCGCCTTCGGCAACATGATCAGGTCGTAGCGCAGGTCGGCGAGCATCTCCAGGTCGGCGGCGTGCTCCGGCGAATCGACCGGGTTGATGCGGACGATGACCCGCTCCGGGTCCAGGTCGCCGGCCTGCTCCGACTCGATGATCGCCCGGCGCGCCTCGGCCCGGTTCTCCGGACGGCAGCCGTCCTCCAGGTCGAGGATGACCATGTCCGCACGTTCGGCGGCCTTGGTGAAACGATCCGGCCGGTCAGCCGGCACGAAGAGGATCGCGGGGCCGGCGGGAATCCAGTTGTCCATGATCACGCCGCCCCGTCGTCAAGCGAACCGTCCCCGGACGCGGCCGGGTCGCACTGCACGAGCGTGGCGCGCACCGCCCGGCACACGACGTCGCCGTTCTGGTTGCGGCCGATGTGCTCCAACTGCACGATGCCCTGCCCCGGACGGGACGCGGACACCCGCTTGGACACGCACTTCGTCTCGGCGTAGAGCGTGTCGCCGTGGAACATCGGCTTCGGGAAGGACACCTCGGTGAAGCCCAGGTTCGCCACGATGGTGCCCAGCGTCAGCTGCGACACCGACAGGCCCACCACGGTCGACAGGGTCCACATCGAGTTGACCAGCCGCTTGCCGCCGAAGCCCGGCTGCTGCGACGACCAGTGGGCGTCGAGATGCAACGGTTGGGTGTTCATGGTCAGCGTGGTGAACAGGACGTCATCGGTCTCGGTGACGGTGCGGCCGGGCCGGTGCAGATAGCGGGCGCCCTCCTCGTACTCCTCGAACCAGAGTCCGCGCTGGACGATGCCCGGGTGCTCCGCGTCGTTCGGGCCGGCGGCGCCGGCGTTGGCGGTGTTGGCGGTGTCGGTCATCGGTTCACCTCCCCTTACAGGCCCAGTCCGCGGGCGATGAGCATCAGCTGCACCTCGGTGGTGCCCTCGCCGATCTCGAGGATCTTGGAGTCGCGGTAGTGGCGCGAGACGCGGTACTCGTTCATGAAGCCGTAGCCGCCGTGGATCTGCGTGGCGTCGCGGGCGTTGTCCATCGCGGCCTCCGAGGAGATGAGCTTGGCCAGGTAGGCCTCGCGACGGAACTCCTGGCCCTTGACCATCTTCGCCGCGGCGTCGTACCAGGCCATGCGGGCGGCGTGGGCGCGGGCCTCCATGCGGGCGATCTTGAAGGAAATCGCCTGGTACTCGGCGATGGCGCGGCCCATCGACTGACGCTCCTTGGCGTACTTCACCGACTCGTCGACGCAGCCCTGCGCGGCGCCCGTGGCCAGCGCGGCGATGGCGACGCGGCCCTCGGCCAACGTGGACAGGAAGTTGGCGAAGCCGCGGCCGCGCACGCCCAGGAGGTTCTCCTGCGGGACGCGGACGTCGGTGAACGTCAGCGGGTGGGTGTCGGAGGCGTTCCAGCCGACCTTGTCGTACGCCGGCTCGACGACGAAGCCCTCGGTGCCCGACGGCACGATGATCGTGGAGATCTCCTTCTTGCCGTTGTCGTTCTGGCCCGTCACTGCGGTGACCGTGACCAGCGACGTGATGTCGGTGCCGGAGTTGGTGATGAACTGCTTGGCGCCGTTGATGACGAAGTCGTCGCCGTCCTCGCGGGCGGTGGTGCGGGTCGCGCCCGCGTCGGAGCCGGCGTCCGGCTCGGTCAGGCCGAAGCCCGCCAGCGCCTTGCCCGCCGTGAGGTCCGGCAGCCACTTCTGCTTCTGCTCCTCGTTGCCGAAGTGGTAGATCGGCGAAGCACCGAGGCCGACGCCGGCCTCGAGGGTGATGGCCACCGACTGGTCGACCTTCGCCAGCTCCTCCAACGCGATGCCCAGCGACAGGTAGTCGCCGCCCATGCCGCCGTACTCCTCGGAGAAGGGCAGGCCGAACAGGCCCATCTCGCCCATCTGCGCGACGATCTCGTAGGGGAACGTGTGGTTGCGGTCGTGCTCGTAGGCGACGGGGTCGACGACCTCGTTGGCGAACTGGCGGACGACGGACTGGAGCTCGCGGTACTCGGCGGGCAGATCGGCGGTGTTGACGTCGGTCATGGTGACTCCTTGGTTTCTTTCGCGGGTTTCTTTCGCGGCCCGTCGGGGCGGGCCGGGTGGCTTTTCGGGGTGGGTCGGGGCTTGTCGGGATGTGGCGGGGTGCGCCGGGTCAGCCTTCGTCGGGGACGACCGTGGCCAGCGGAACCTCGGTGGACACCTGGGCGCCGGCCGCGACGTGGTACTCGACGACGCCGGCGGTGGCGGCCCGGAGAGTGTGTTCCATCTTCATGGCCTCCACGACCAGGACCGGGTCGCCGGCCTCGACGCGGTCACCGTCGGCCGCCGACAGGGCGATGACGGTGCCGGGCATCGGCGAGGTCAGGGTGCCGTCGCCCGCGCCGTCGTCGTCGGCGGCCGAACGGACGACGTTTTCGCGGTGCAGCACCCAGGTGCCCTCGTCGGAGGAGACGATGACGTCGGTACCGCGGCGGCTGGCGACGGTCTCGACCTGCCAGTGGCGGGCGACGCCCTCGCAATCCACGCGCCAGCGGTCACCGTCGCGGTGGATGCCCGCGGCGTAGTCGCGGGGCTCCGGGGCCTCCTCGCCCTCGGCCGGTTCGCTGATGCCGGCGACGCGGGCGTCGACGGTGACGGTCGCGTCGTGGGGCGTGCCCGACACGGCGATGAGGCTCGAACCGCTGGTCGTGGCCAGGCGGAGGCGCTGGGTGCCGGGGCGACCCGAGCGCCAGGCGTCCGGCACGGCCCACGGCGACGCCGGACCCTCGGGCCACCGGGAGGCCAACCACGCCATCGCGGCGGCGACCAGGGCTTCGTCGGGCACCGGGAAGTCGGCGTAATCCCCTGCGACGCGGTCGAGCAGGCCCGTGTCCAGGTCGCCCGAGGCCACCTCGGGCACCGAGAGCAGGTAGCGGCAGAAGTCGACGTTGACGCCGACCCCGGCGACGACCGTGTTCGCCAGCGCCCGGTCGAGCCGGTCGAGCGCCTCGGCGCGGTCGGCGCCGTGGACGATGACCTTCATCAGCATCGGGTCGTACAGCGACGTCACCTCGGAACCGTCGGCGATGCCGGAGTCGACGCGGACGCCGGGGCCGGAGGGCTCGACGACCCGGGTGACGGTGCCGCCGGTGGGCAGGAACCCGGCGGCCGGGTCCTCGGCGTAGACGCGCGCCTCGATGGAGTGGCCGGTCATCCGGACGTCCTCCTGGGCGATGGGCAGTTCCGCGCCGCGGGCGATGGTCAGCTGCAGGGCCACCAGGTCCAGGCCGGTGACCTCCTCCGTGACGGGGTGCTCGACCTGGAGGCGGGTGTTCATCTCCATGAAGTAGAACTTGTCCGGCTCGGCGGACGGGACGATGAACTCCACGGTGCCGGCGCCGACGTAACCGCAGGAGCGGGCGGCGTCGCAGGCGGCTTCGCCGATGCGGGCGCGCACGGCGTCGTCGAGAAGCGGGCTCGGCGCCTCCTCGATGACCTTCTGGTGGCGGCGCTGCAGCGAGCATTCGCGCTCGCCGAGGTGGATGACGTTGCCGTGCGAGTCCGCCAGCACCTGCACCTCGATGTGGCGCGGGGTGTCCACGAAGTGCTCGATGAACAGCGAGTCGTCGCCGAACGCGCCGGCGGCCTCGCGACGGGCGGTGACCAGCGCGGCGGGCAGATCCTCGATGCGCTCGACGCGGTGCATGCCCTTGCCGCCGCCGCCTGCGGACGGCTTGATCAGCACCGGGAAGCCGATGCCGGGCGCCGCCTCGATGAGCTCCTCGTCGGTCAGACCCGGGCGGGAAATGCCGGGCACGGTGGGCACGTCGCGCTTTTCGACGGTCGCGCGCGCCGAGATCTTGTCGCCCATCGTGTCGATGGCCGACGCCGGCGGGCCCATGAAGATGACTCCGGCGTCCTCGCAGGCGCGGGCGAAGTCCGCGTTTTCGGACAGGAAGCCGTAGCCGGGGTGGATCGCCTGCGCACCGGTGCGGCGGGCGGCGTCGAGGATGCGGTCCGCGACGAGGTAGGACTCGCGGGCCGGCGACGGGCCGATGTGGACGGCGACGTCGGCGAGGCGGACGTGGGGGGCGTCGGCGTCGGCGTCGGAGTAGACGGCGACGGAGCGGACCCCCTGTTCGCGAAGGGTGCGGATCACGCGGCAGGCGATCTCGCCGCGGTTGGCGACGAGAACCGTGTTGATGGCGATGTCGGTCATGCTCTTCTCTCCTTTCCGTGGTGTCGATTCGGGTTACATCCGGAAGACGCCGTAGCCCTGCTCGTCGAGCGGGGCACCGCCGGCGACTTCCAGCGCCATGCCGAGGATCCGGCGGGTGTCGGCGGGGTCGATGACGCCGTCGTCCCAGAGTCGGGCCGACGAGTAGTAGCAGTGCGACTGCTTCTCGAACTGCTCGCGGACCGGGGCCTCGAAGGCCTCCTGCTCCTCCGCCGACCACTCGCCGCCGGAGCGTTCGATCTGGTTGCGGCGCACCGTCGACAGGGTCATGGCCGCCTGGGGGCCGCCCATGACGGCGACGCGGGCGTTGGGCCACATCCACAGGAAGCGGGGCGAGTACGCGCGGCCGCACATGGAGTAGTTGCCGGCGCCGAACGCGCCGCCGATGACCACGGTGAACTTGGGCACGCGGGTGGTGGCCACCGCGTTGACCATCTTCGCGCCGTGCTTGGCGATGCCCCCGGCCTCGTACTCGCGGCCGACCATGAAGCCGGTGGTGTTCTGCAGGAACACCAGAGGGATGCCGCGCTGGTCGCACAGCTCGATGAAGTGGGCGCCCTTCTGGGCGGACTCGGCGAAGAGGACGCCGTTGTTGGCGATGATGCCCACCGGGTGCCCGTGGATCCGCGCGAACGCGGTGACCAGGGTGGTGCCGAATTCTGCCTTGAACTCGCGGTATTCGCCGGCGTCGACGATGGTCTCGATGACCTCGTGGACGTCGTACGGCTGGCGGGGGTCGACCGGGACGATGTCGTAGAGGTCGGTCTGCTCGCGCAGCGGCTCGCGGGTCTCGCGCACCTCCCACGGGGCGTCGGCGGCCAGCGGCAGCGTGTCGACGATCGCCCGGACGCGGTGCAGCGCGTCGGCGTCGTCGAGGGCGAGGTGGTCGGTGACGCCGGAGGTCTTGGAGTGCAGATCGCCGCCGCCGAGTTCTTCGGGGGTGACGTCTTCGCCCGTCGCGGCCTTCACCAGCGGCGGGCCGGCCAGGAAGATGGTGCCCTGCTCCTTGACGATCACGGCCTCATCGCTCATCGCCGGGACGTACGCGCCGCCGGCGGTGCACGAACCGAGGACGGCGGAGATCTGCGGGATGCCCTTCTTGGACAGGTTTGCCTGGTTGTAGAAGATGCGGCCGAAGTGGTCGCGGTCCGGGAACACCTCGTCCTGGTTGAGGAGCATCGCGCCACCCGAGTCGACGAGGTAGATGCAGGGAAGGCGATTGGCGTCGGCGATCTCCTGGGCGCGGAGGTGCTTCTTCACCGTCATCGGGTAGTAGGTGCCGCCGGACACCGTCGCGTCGTTGGCCACGATCATGCAGCGACGTCCCTCGACGAGGCCGATGCCGGCGACGACGCCCGCGGCCGGAACCTTGCCGCCGTACATCTCGTGGGCGGCGATGGGCGCCACCTCGAGGAAGGGGCTGCCCGGGTCGAGCAATTCGGTGATGCGCTGGCGGGGCAGCAGCTTGCCGCGGGCGACATGACGCTCGCGGGCCTTTTCCGGGCCTCCCTCGGCGGTGCGGGCGAGCAGTTCGCGCAGGTCGGCGACGAGTGCCTCGTGCTTTTCACGGTTGGTGGCGGGGTCCGTCATGTGCGTCTCCGTGTGGGGTGAAGGTCTGCGAAACAGTGCGGTCGCCCGCACTGCGTTAATTTCGATTAACTCTCTGTGGCGGAACAATACTGTGATGCGAACCACTTGCAAAGTGAAACTATGAAACGCGTCACCCCCGCGCCGAAACCCCCACGCAAGGACGGGTGGAGGTCGAACACCGTTCCACCCCGGCGAATGACGCAAAAAGTCCCACCAATTCAGTTAGTCGCGACTAACCGAAACGGGGGTACCGCAGGCATCTCCCGCCACGCACCCGACCCGCCATCACGCCCGCGCCCCGAAAATGGGAGCAAAAGCAACGGCACGGTCACAATCTGGCGGATTTTCCCATGCAAACCAGTTTGCATGCCTAACATTCCATTGAACGTGATCCACGCCACCCCGCAGTGACGTCGACGCGCCCTCCTCCACCGACCGCCGAGAGAAAGCGACACCATGAACGCGCCGCAAAAGGACCTCAGCCCGCCGCCCATCAGCACCATCGGCCTGCCCAAGCCCCAGATCGGCGACGGGTACGGCTGGAAAATCGACGGCTACGCCTCCCCCGCCGACGAGCCCATCGACCGCGAAGTCCTGGAGAACCCGGCCCCCAGCGTCGGCGCCATGGTGTGGCGCCGCGCCACCGCCACCCCGGACCGGCCGGCGTGGCGTTTCCGCGACGCCGATGAAAATTGGGTCGAGCTCACGTGGGACCAGTTCCGCGGCGTCGTCGAGGAGCATTCCGCGGGCCTGCTCGACGCCGGCCTGCGCAAGGGTGACGCGGCCGCCCTCATCTCGGGCACGAGCATGCAGTGGGTCAACTCGGACATGGCGCTGATGTCGATCGGCGTCAACTCCGTGGCCATCTACCCCACGTCCGTGCCCGGCGACATCGAGTTCATCATCAACGACTCCGGTTCGCGCATGGTCATCGCGGAGGACGGCGACCAGGTGGCCAAGCTCCTGGAAATCCGGGATGCCATCCCGGGCGTGGAGCACGTGTACGTCATCGACGACTCCTGGTCCGCGCAGGTGCAGGCCGTCAATTCCCCGGCGGGCATCTCCGCCGAGGACATCGCCGACTGGGTCTCCCCCCTGGCGGCGCTGACCGCCCGGGGTCGTGCGCTGCTGGCCGCCGACCCGCACGTGGTCCGCCGCGCGATCGACGACGTCACCCCGGACACCATCGCCGCCTTCCAGTACACCTCGGGTACGACCGGAAAGCCGAAGGGCGCCATCATCCCGCACAGCGCGTGGATGAACAACATCGCCTCCGTGACGTCGACGCCGAACCTGTACGACAAGGACGTCCATTTCCTCTGGCTGCCGATGGCGCATCTGATGGGCCGCTTCCTGCTGTACCTGTCCATCAACACGGGCATGCTCACCGCGATCGACGGGCGCATCGACAAGATCGTCGAGAACCTGCAGGACATCAAGCCGACCCTCATGGGCGGCGCGCCCCGCATCTTCGAAAAGGCCTACTCAGCCATTCATGCCCAGTTCGAGGGCAACGGCATCAAGGCGAAGCTGGGCAAGGTCAGCATGGCGTTGGCCATGGAGGCCACCGAGCTGCGTCTGGCGGGCAAGGAGGTGCCGAAGTGGCTGGAATTCCGCCTCCGCATCGCCGACAAGGTCGTGCTGTCGAAGATCCGCGACGCCCTCGGCGGCAACGTGCGCATGTTCGTGTCGGGTTCGGCGCCGATCAACCAGGACATCACCAAGTGGTACCTGTCGATGGGCATGCCCATCGTGGAGGGCTTCGGTCTCACCGAGGGCTGCATCACCCACCTGACGCGACTCAACGCGTACCGCATCGGTTCCGTCGGCTGGCCGTTCCCGGAAGTCGAGCAGAAGATCGCCGAGGACGGCGAGCTGCTGCTCAAGAGCGCGTGGAACATGACCGGGTACTACAACCGCGAGGACGCGACGGCGGAGACGCTGCCCGGCGACGGTTACCTGCGCACGGGCGACATCGCCCGCATCGACGACGACGGCTTCGTATACATCACCGACCGCAAGAAGTCGCTGTACAAGTCCTCCAACGGCAAGTACATCGCCCCGGCGCCCATCGAGTCGGAGTTCAAGGGCCTGTGCCCGCTGGCCATGGAGCTGATCACCTATGGCGAGGGCAAGAAGTTCATGGTCGGCATGGTCGTTCTGGAGGAGAAGGCCACGCGCGAATGGTGCGAGCGCAACGGTTGCGAGGCGGAGACTTTCGCGGACATGACACGGGACCCGAAGGTCGTCGCCGTCGTGCAGGCGTCGCTGGGCCGGCTCAATTCCGAGCTGAACTCGTGGGAGCAGGTCAAGCGGTTCCGCATCCTGGACCGTGAGCTCACCGTCGACGCCGACGAGCTGACGCCCAGCCTCAAGCTGCGCCGCAAGCACGTCCACGAGAAGTTGAAGGACAAGTTCGAGGAGCTCTACGCCGACCCGATGGCACCGGGCTGCCACGAGTCCGCCGGCGTCAAGTGGGTCAGCTTCGAGCAGCCCGCGCTGCACGAGCACCCGGTTCTGGCGGAGGACGAGGACATCCACCTGCGTCCCTCCCGCCACCGCCGCGAGCACCGCGAACACCGCGAACACCGCGAGCACCGCGCACACTAGGCGGCGTCGGCCGGTGGCGGCGGTCGGATCCCCGTGATCCGACCGCATGCCGGCCCTCATGACGAAGACCTCCGGTGCGGCGGGGAAATCCATTCCCCGCCGCACCGGAGATCTTTCGCGGTTCGGCCTCCGCCTTTCAGGGGCCGCCGGCTATTCCGACGCGCCGGGTCGGTGCCCCTCGCGGTGGCGCACGGCCTCGCGCAGCTCGGCTTTCCGGATCTTTCCGGTTCCGGTCCGCGGCAGCAGGTCGGTGACGATGAACTCCCTGGGGCGGTGCGAGCTCGTCAGGGTCTCGCGGCCGTGCCGGTCCACCGAGGCGATGAACTCCGCCAGCCGTTCGGGGTCCTGCGCGATGTCGCCGGAGGGAACGACCACGGCGACGACGCGTTCGCCCCATTGGTCGTCGCTCTTGCCGATCACGGCGACCTCCTCGATGTCGGGGTGGTCCATCAACGCGGCCTCGACGGATTGCGTGGAGACGTTTTCGCCGCCGGTTTTGACGACGTCCTTGATGCGGTCGACGAACCAGAAGATCCCCTCGTCGTCGAAGGACCCCATGTCGGCGGAGTGCAGCCAACCGCCGGCGAACACTTCGGGAGACTCGGCCAGGTAGTTCTCCATGACGCCGCCGCCGCGGTAGGCGAGCTCTCCGGTTTCGCCCGTCGGCAGCACGGTGCCGGTGCCCTGTTCGACGACGGTGGTGGTGGTCAGCGCGGTGCCGTAGCCCCAGCTGCCACGGTTGTCGGGATCCATGTCCGGCCATTGGAGGAAGCCGACCGGCAGCGCCTCGGTCATCCCGGATCCGAGCATGACGCGCACGCCCGGCAGTCGCTTTGCGACGAGTTCCCGCAGGCCCTCCTTCATGGGGGCCATCCCGTACAACAGCGTTTGCAGGTGATCGAGGGAATGGCCGTGGGCGGCGCTCCAGTGCAGCAGCCCCTCGATCATGATCGGCAGGCCGACGAAGTGGGTGGTCTTCGACTCCACGATGGTCCGGCCGAGCTGCTCCATGTCGAATCCGGGCAGGACGTGGACCGTGCCGCCCATGGACAGCATCGGCAGCATGATCGCGTTGAGCGCGGTGGTGTGGAACAGCGGAAGCACCAGCGTGGACACCGACGGTTCGGTGCCCCAGTTGATTCCGATGTACGCGGCGTTGGCGTGCATGGAGAGCATGACCGCGACGTGGCTGGTCAGCACTCCCTTCGGGTCGGCGGACGTGCCGGAGGAGAACATCACCTGGGCGATCTGACGGTCGGCGATGACGACCTCGGGCGGGGAGTCGGGGTCGATGCCCTCGACGTCGTCGGCGAGTCGCTGGAACTCGTCCCAGGACCAGTACCTGGATCCCGACAGGGACGACAGGCCTTCTCCGGGAGCGCGTCCGATGACGATGATGTGCTCGAGGTCGTCGGAAAGCTCGGCTCCGATCAGGTGCAGCTGAGGAAGCAGGTCCTCGTGGACGATGATGACCCGCGGTCCCGTCGCGCGGATGGCCTTGACGATGCTCGCCGCCCCGCCCAGGAGGTTGATCATCATCGCCGCGGCACCCATCTTCGCCGCACCGAGGTAGCCGATGACGATTTCCGGGCAGTTCGTGGACATCACCGCGACGGGTTCGCGCGATCGCACGCCGAGGGCGGCCAACCCGTGCGCCAGTCGGTTCGCCTCTTTTTCCAGCTGGGCGTAGGTGATCGAACGCCGGTCGCCGACGATCGCGGTCCGGTCGCCGAAGGTCGCCGCCGACCGGGTGGGCATGTCTCCGATGGAGATGCGACGGGCGAGCGCGCGATCTCGCTCGGCCCCGGTGACCAGGTCCGGGTCAATGGTTTCTGTGATGGGCAGGCGCATTGCGCTGGCCCTCCTTTCTCGCCACGTGGGAGCCGGCACGCGATTTGTGACGCCGGCCACACCTGAAGCTAAACGAACGATTAAAAACAGTCAATCGCGCTTGCTTTTTTTCTTTCGGCGTGCGATTGTGATGCACGGCACACAAAACGAACGGTTCCACCACCAGCGAAGGGAGGCCCGCATGTCCGAGGAGACGAGGGCACCGGTTCGGATCGGAAACATGTCCGGGTTCTACGGCGACCGGGCCGCCGCCATGCGCGAGATGCTCGAAGGCGGCGAGCTCGACTACCTCACCGGCGACTACCTGGCCGAACTGACGATGCTCATCCTCGCCCGAGCGAAACAGAAGGATCCCGCCCGGGGATTCGCCGCCTCGTTCCTCAAGCAGGTCGGCGACAACCTCGAGCTCATCGCCGAACGCGGCGTCAAGCTCGTCGCCAACGCCGGCGGCCTCAACCCGGCCGGACTCGCCGACGCGCTGCGCGACCTCATCGAACAGCGCGGACTCGACCTCACGGTCGCCCACGTGGAAGGCGACGACCTGCTCCCCCGCCTCGGCGAACTCGGACTCGACGAGAGCGCCCTGGCCGCCAACGCCTACCTCGGGGCTTGGGGCATCGTCGAATGCCTGCGGGCCGGAGCCGACATCGTCGTCACCGGCCGCGTCACCGACGCGTCGGTCATCGTCGCCCCCGCCGCCCACCACTTCGGCTGGTCGCGCGACGACTACGACGCCATCGCCGGCGCGATGGCCGCCGGCCACGTCATCGAATGCGGCATGCAGGCCACCGGCGGCAACTACGCGTTCTTCAACCGACCGGGCGAAATCTCCGACCCCGTCCACCCCGGCTTCCCCATCGCCGAAATCGACGCCGACGGCACCAGCGTGATCACCAAGCACGAGGGCACCGGCGGCTCCGTGACCGCCGGCACCGTCACCGCCCAGCTGCTGTACGAGGTCACCGGCGCCCGCTACGCCGGCCCCGACGCCACCCTGCTGCTCGACCACCTCGAGCTGACCGACGACGGCCCGGACCGCATCCGCATCAACGGCGCACGAGGCGAAGCCCCGCCGCCGACCCTGAAGGTGTCCGTCAACTCCATCGGCGGCTTCCGCAACGAGGTCACCCTGTACCTCACCGGCCTCGACATCGAGGACAAGGCCAACCTGGTCAAGGCCCAGTTCCAGGCGATCGAGCCCAAGCCGGCGCAAATGGACCTGCGCCTCGAACGCACCGATCACCCGGACGCGGATACCCAGGTCGCCGCCACCGCCCGCCTGACCGCCGTCGCCTGGGACCCCGACAAGCGCGTGGCCGACTCGTTCTCCCGCGCCGCCGTCGAATTCGGCCTGGGCACCTACCCCGGTGCCTTCTTCCACTCGCCGCCGCCGAAGTCGAGCCCCTACGGCGTCTTCACCCCGGCGTACGTGCCGCAGGACGCGGTCACCCACGTCGCGGTCCTGCCCGACGGCACCACCGCCACCATTCCGGCGCCGACCGACACCCGCGCCCTCGGCTCGGACCACACCGCCCTGCCCACCCCGGCCGCCCCGACGCCCGGGCCGACCGTCCGCGCACCGCTGGGCCGCGTGGCCGGAGCCCGCTCCGGCGACAAGGGCCCCGACGCCAACATCGGCGTGTGGGTCGAAGACGACGCCGCCCACGCGTGGCTCACCCACGCCCTGACCGTCGACAAGCTCCGCGAACTGCTCCCGGAAACCGCCGACCTCGACATCGAACGCCACGAATTCCCCCGCCTGCGGGCCGTGAACTTCGTCATCCGCGGTCTGCTCGGACGCGGCGTCGCCCACGGCGCCCGATTCGACCCGCAGGCCAAGGGCCTGGGCGAATGGCTCCGCTCCCGCCACATCGAGGTTCCGGCGGCGCTGCTCGACCACGACGCCGACTCCCCGACCACAGCCCCCCACGCCACCACCGAAAGCGAGGCCCGGCGATGACCGCCCCGACCACCGTCGACCCTTCGTCCGCAGAGTACGCCGCGGCCGAACGCGCGATGCTCGAAAAGCTCGACCGGATCAACTCCCACATCGACGAAGCCGTCGCCGGCGGCGGCGAAGCCAGCGTCGCCCGCCTGCGCAAGCGCGGAAAAATGACCCCCCGCGAACGCATCGAAACCATCCTCGACCAAGGTTCGCCCTTCCTCGAGCTGTGCCCCCTGGCCGCCTGGGGCTCCCAGTTCACCGTGGGCGCGTCGCTCGTCGGCGGCATCGGCGTCGTCGAAGGCGTCGAATGCCTCTTCATCGCCAACGACTCCACCGTCAAGGGCGGCACCTCCAACCCGTGGACGCTGCGCAAGATGCTGCGCCTGCAGGACATCGCCCGCGAAAACCGTCTGCCGCTGATCAATCTGGTCGAATCCGGCGGCGCCGACCTGCCCACCCAGAAGGAGGTCTTCGTCCCCGGCGGCGCGATGTTCCGGAACCTGACGCAGCTGTCGGCCGAGGGCATCCCGACCATCGCCGTCGTGTACGGCAACTCCACCGCCGGCGGCGCGTACGTCCCGGGCATGTCGGACCACATCGTCATGATCGAGGAGCGCTCCAAGGTCTTCCTGGCCGGCCCGCCCCTGGTCAAGGCCGCCACCGGCGAGATCACCGACGACGAGTCCCTCGGCGGCGCGGACATGCACGCCCGCACCTCCGGCCTGGCCGACCACCTCGCCGTCGACGAGCACGACGCGGCGCGCATCGCCCGCTCGATCGTCCGCCGCCTCAACTGGACCAAGGCGGGCCCGGCCCCCCGCGGCTCCGGCGCGGCCCCGCTGCTCGACCCGGAGGAGCTGGTGGGCATCGTCCCGGAGGACCTGAAGAACCCCTTCGACCCCCTCGAGATCATCCACCGCATCGTCGACGGTTCCGAGTTCGACGAGTTCAAGCCGCTGTACGGTTCGAGCCTGGTCACCGGTTGGGCGGAGATCCACGGCTACCCCGTCGGCATCCTCGCCAACGCCCGCGGCGTGCTGTTCAGCGCCGAGGCCCAAAAGGCCACCCAGTTCATCCAGCTGGCGAATTCCTCCGACACCCCGTTGCTGTTCATGCACAACACCACCGGCTACATGGTCGGCAAGGAGTACGAGCAGAACGGCATCATCAAGCACGGCTCGATGATGATCAACGCGGTGTCCAACTCGAAGGTGCCGCACATTTCGCTGATCACCGCCGCCAGCTACGGCGCCGGCCACTACGGCATGTGCGGCCGCGCCTTCGATCCGCGGTTCCTGTTCTCGTGGCCGTCGGCCCGGTCGGCGGTCATGGGCGCCGAGCAGCTGGCCTCCGTCGTCAGCTCCGTCGCCGCCGCCTCCGCCAAGGCCCGCGGCAAGGACATGAGCCCGGAGGCGGAGCAGGCGATGTTCGACCGGATCCGCGAGCAGATCGAGGCCGAGTCCCTGCCCGAGTTCCTTTCCGGAATGCTTTACGACGACGGCGTCATCGACCCGCGAGACACCCGAACGGTGCTGGGCCTGGCCCTTTCCGCCATTCATTCCGGACCCATCGAAGGCGCCGACGGCTTCGGCGTTTTCCGGATGTGACCAGGAGACGACGATGAACGACAACGACATCACCATCACCCCGATCAGCCCGGTGCTGGTCGCCAACCGCGGCGAGATCGCCCGGCGCATCATCGCCGCCGCCCACCTGCGCGGCCTCCAGGCCGTGGCCGTGTACTCCGACGCCGACGCCGACGCGCCCTTCGTCGCAGAGGCGGATGCGGCCGTGCGGCTGCCCGGCAACACTCCCGCCGAGACCTACCTCGACGTCGATCTCATCCTCGACGCCGCCCGCCGCACCGGCGCCCGCTCGATCCACCCGGGTTACGGGTTCCTGTCCGAAAACGCCGGTTTCGCGCGCGCCGTGGCCGACGCCGGGCTGGTCTGGATCGGCCCCTCCCCCGAGGCGATCACCGCGATGGGATCGAAGATCGAGGCCAAGGCCATGATGGCCGACGCCGGGGTCCCGGTCCTGGGCAACCTGGGGGTCGACGAGATCACCGAGGACATGCTGCCGGTCCTGGTCAAGGCCGCCGCCGGCGGCGGTGGTCGCGGAATGCGCATCGTCCGCGACATGGACTCGTTGCACAAGGAGCATGCCGCGGCCGCCGCGGAGGCGAAGTCCGCGTTCGGCGACGACACCATCTTCATCGAGCGGTTCATCGAGTCCGGCCGGCATATCGAGGTCCAGCTGATGGCCGACTCCCACGGCACGATCTGGACCGTCGGCGAGCGAGAATGCTCGATCCAGCGTCGCCACCAGAAGGTCATCGAGGAAGCGCCCTCGCCGCTGGTCGAAGCCATCGACGGGATGCGCGACCGCCTGTTCGAGGCCGCCCGCAACGCCGCCCGCGCCACCGACTACACCGGCGCGGGCACGGTCGAGTTCCTCGCCGACCACAAGGGCGAGTTCTTCTTCCTGGAGATGAACACCCGCCTGCAGGTGGAGCACCCGGTCACCGAGGCCACCACCGGCCTGGACCTGGTGTCCCTGCAGTTCGACGTCGCCGCCGGCCTGCCGCTGCCGTCGCCCGAGCCGCCGGCGGCGCAGGGCTGGTCCGTGGAGGCCCGCCTGTACGCCGAGGATCCGGCCAACGATTGGCGGCCGATGTCGGGCGACCTGACGCGCCTGGACTTCGACGACGTCGTCTCCTCCTTCTCCGGACCGGACCGCGCGGGACTGCGTCTCGATTCCGGTTTCGAACCGGCCCCGGGCCGCCCGGCGACCGTCGGCACGAACTACGACGCGATGCTGGCCAAGGTCATCACCTGGGCCCCCACCCGCGCCGAGGCCGTCTCCCGCCTGTCCGCGGCGTTGCGACGGGCGCGGATCCACGGGCTCGGCACCAACCGCGACCTGCTCGTCCGCATTCTCGACGACGCCGAGTTCCGCGCCGGCACGTTCGACACCTCGTATCTGTCCGACGAGCGCCTGGCCGAGCTGTCTGCGCACCTGGCCGACTCGGCCACCACCGCCCTCTCCCTGTTCGCGGCAGCCGCCGCGGCGGAAGAGGAAACCCTGTCGGACCTGCCGACGCCGCCGGTGCCCGCCGGTTTCCGCAACGTCGGCCGGGCATCGACCGAGCACCGGTTCCAGGTCGGCGACGAAGAAGTCACCACCGAAATCATCCGCACCCGCCGCGGCAACCCCCGCGGCACCGGCGACGCCGACGGCGCCGAGGTCGTCGGCATCGAGCGACGCGGCGACGCGACGGTCGTGCGGGTCGAACGCGACCGCGTCGTCATCCCGTTCACCGTCCGCACCTACCCCGACGGCGCCGTCGGCGTCGACTCCGGATTCGGCCCGGTCAACGCGGTGAAACTGCCCCGCTACGTCAACCCGTCGCTCGCGGCGGCCGAAGGCTCGCTGCTGGCGCCGATGCCCGGCTCGATCATCGCCGTCCACGTCGAGGCCGGCGACGAAGTCGAGGCCGGACAGATTCTGCTGTCCATGGAGGCCATGAAGATGGAGCACGCCATTCGAGCCGGCACCGACGGAATCGTCGACGAACTCCCAGTCGCCGTGGGCGACCAAGTGGATGCGGGCCGAGTGCTGGCCGTCGTCAAGCCCGCGGAATAGCCCGGCGCCCTCCCGTCCCCCTCCCCTAGCCCCTTCCCCCTCCGAC
>NZ_KV787115.1:0-94250 GCF_001807025.1 Corynebacterium sp. HMSC11E11
TTCCGGCCCGGCACCCCACATGGGGTGCCGGGCCGTTGCGCTTGTCGACGACGGCCGAATCCCGGCAGCCCGGGTCGACCCCTGCAGCCTCGTGAGCCGACACACCCCCGCGCCCACCGACACGCACCCACCGCGCCGACACGCACCCGCCGAGCCGGTGTCGCTCCACGGGCAGCGGCCCGCGCACCCTTATGGTGGGGTCGTTCGAGGTTTTCGGGGGAACGCGCAATCGGCCCCGGCGCCCCGAGGACGACCCCGGCGAACGCCGGCGGCGATGATCAGCCCGGCAGGGCCCGACCGGCGAGGAGGACCGCGGTGGAGCATTACGACGCGCGCCTCCGGCTCCGGGAAATCACCCAGGAGCTGTACGACATCGGCGATGAAGTCGCCGAGCACATCGAGCACCTGGCCCAGGCCATCGCCGACGTCGACCGCGAGTTGGTCGACGAATGCGTGCTGGAGCTGGCAGACATCGTCGATGAGGCCGTCGAAGACGCCCGCCCGCTCGTCGGCGAACTCGCCGGTCTGCGGCAGGCGTTCACGTCCGGCATTCGCCGCGGCGAATTGGGGCCGATGCCCGACCGCGAGCCCGGCCCCGAGCCGAAGCCCGTCGACGTCGCTTCGCTGTCGGCCATTCCCGCGCCGTTGCGGCACCCCGTCGCCGTGCCGACGGTCGCGCATGCGTTGCTGGCGCGGTCGGAGAGCACGGCCGCGTACCTGGAGGATCTCGCCGACTGGGTGTCGGCCGAAAACATCCGCGGCGTCGAAGTCCTCGGGTCGGTGCAGATCCCGGCGCTGTACGCCCGCTGCGGCCGCCGCGCCCTCAATGCCGCCGCGGCCTGGTGCGTCACCGTCCCCGAAACGCACCCCGCCGTGGCGAAGACGCTGCGCGGGCGTCGTCCTCCCGCGTTCCTCATGGAGCGCATCCGCATCGACGAGGTCGTTCGCAAGGTCGCCCAGCGCCGTGCCGCGGAGCGCGTGTGACGGGGCCGGTCAACGACGGCGACCCGGCGGCTGCGGCAACGTCGGCAGGCCAGCGCGACCCGCGCCCGGAGTTCGGCATCTATCTGCATGTCCCGTTCTGCGCGACGCGGTGCGGCTACTGCGATTTCAACACCTACACCGCCGGTGAGCTGGGGTCGGCGGCATCGACGGGCAGCTATCTCGACGCCATCGTCCGCGAGCTGGAGTTGGCGGTGGAGTCCCTCGACTCGGCTTCGGCCGGCGGCGGTGGGGTCCGCCCCGCCGAGACCGTGTTCATCGGCGGCGGCACCCCGTCGTTGTTGGGCGCCGAGGGGCTGGCGCGCCTGCTCGACGGCGTGCGCGACACGTTTGGCCTGGCCCCGGACGCCGAGGTGACCACGGAGTCCAACCCGGAATCGACGTCGCCGGACTTTTTCGAGGGCATCCGCGAGGCCGGTTTCACCCGGGTGAGCCTGGGCATGCAGTCCGTCGCCCCGCACGTGCTGGCGACGCTGGATCGCGTCCACACGCCGGGCCGTCCGGTGGAGGCCGCCCGGGAGGCGCGCGACGTCGGCTTCGACCACGTCAACCTCGACCTCATCTACGGCACGCCGGGGGAGTCGATGTCCGACCTCGACGCGTCGCTGGAGGCGGTGCTGTCGGCGGGCGTCGATCACGTGTCGGCGTATTCGCTCATCGTGGAGGAGGGCACCGCCATGGCGCGGAAGGTCCGTCGCGGCGAGCTGCCCATGCCCGACGACGATGACCTCGCCGACCGTTACGAACGCATCGACGCCACCCTCCGCGGCGCGGGCTACGGCTGGTACGAGGTGTCCAACTGGGCGAGGCCGGGCGGGGAGTGCCGCCACAACATGATCTACTGGCGCGACGGCGACTGGTGGGGCGCCGGCCCGGGGGCGCATTCGCATCTCGGCGGCCGTCGTTTCCACAACGTCAAGCACCCTGCCCGCTACGCGTCCGTCGTGTCGGGCGGGGAGTTGCCCATCCACGATTCGGAGTCGCTTTCCGACGAGGACCGCCACATCGAACGAGTGATGTTGCGGTTGCGTTTGGCGGAGGGCATGCCGACGTCGGAACTGCGGCCAGAGGAACTCGAGCGGGCGCGTGCGCAGGAGGCCGCCGGGATGCTGGCGCTGGACGGCGATCGGGTTCGCCTGACCGATGCGGGCCGGCTGCTGGCCGACGCGATCATCGTCGACATCCTCAGCTGAGCGCGCGATCCGCATTGGGGGCTAAGGTTCCCCGCATGAGTTCGAACGTGGCCCCGGAGGCGGGCAACCCGTGCCGCGAATCCGCGCCCGAGCTGGCGGCCGTCGCCCAATCCACGCGCACGCGGCTGATCGCGGTGCTCGTGATCGGCCAGATCCTCGGCGGCCTCGGCGTCGGCGCCGCGGTGAGCGTCGGCGCGTTGCTCGTCGCTGAGGTATCCGGATCCCCGGAACTGTCGGGGCTCGCCGCGACGCTGAGCACGCTCGGTGCCGCGATCGCGTCGGTGCCGTTGGCGCGGCTGGCCATCGCGAAGGGCCGCGGATTCGCGTTGGCCGTCGGTTCCGGCCTGGCTGCCGTCGGCGCCGTGGTGTCGACGTTGGCCGCAGTCTCGGACAGCACCCCGTTGCTGCTCGCCGGGCTCCTCGTTCTCGGCGTCGGTTCGGCGGTGGGGCTGCAGGCGAGGTTCGCCGCCGCCGATGCCGCCCTGCCGCACCGCCGCGGCCTGATGCTGTCGACGGTCATGTGGTCCACGACCGTGGGCGCCGTCACTGGGCCGCTGCTCATGTCCCCGTCGGGAAGAGTGGCCACGGCGTTCGGCCTGCCGGAGTTGACCGGGCCCTTCCTGGTCACCGTCGTCGCCCAGGTCGGCGCCACGCTGCTGTACGCGCTGTTGCTGCGCCCCGATCCGCTCGAGGTCGCGCGACTCACCGATGCGGCCGCGGCCAATGCGGCTGCGCGAACGCCGGCAGGATCGACGTCCGCCGAAGGAGAAGGAACCGCTCCAACCGCTCACGCCGCGCCCGCCACCGCCGAACCCAACGCCGTGGTGCCCGCCGATCGCCGCGTCGTGCTCGCGGGCCAGGGCGCGGTTGCCGTCGCCCACTTCGTCATGGTCACCCTCATGTCCATGGCACCGCTGCACATGGCGAACTTCGGCGCATCGCTGACCATCATCGGCGCCGTCATGAGCTTGCACATCGCCGGCATGTGGGCCCTGTCGCCCGTCTTTGGCTGGGCCGTCGACCGGTTCGGCACGACCGCGATGATCTTCGTCGGCCAGACCATTTTCCTGGCCACCGCGGTCGTCATCTGGATCGCGCCGTTCAGCTTGCCCATGCTCGCCGTCGCGCTGACCCTGCTGGGCCTGGGCTGGTCGGCGTCGGTGGTGGCGGGATCGGCGGCGGTCACCACGGCCACGCCGCAGCACGATCGCGCCGCCGTCCAGGGCCGGACCGACATGACGATGAACTTGGCGGGCGTGCTCGGCGGATTGATCGGCGGGCCGGTGCTTGTCCAGATCGGGTACACCGGTTTGTCCCTGGTTGCGATGATCCCGGTTGCGGTGGTCGTCGTCACGCACATGGCGCTGGGGAAGCGCACCGCCGTCGGCCGGTAGACTCGGCCCTCGATGCACGGGAGCCCGCCGGGCCCGACGACGACGCGAAAAGGAGATGAGCGCCCGATGTCCAGCCAGACCGAACTGCGCCGCCGCGAGGTGCTGCGCGCCATCGTCGCCGACTACGTGTCCTCGCAGGAGCCGGTCGGATCGAAGGCCTTGGTCGAGCGCCACAACCTGGGCGTGTCCTCGGCGACCATCCGAAACGACATGGCGGTGCTGGAGGCCGAGGGGTTCATCACGCAGGAGCACGCCTCCTCCGGGCGCATCCCCACGGAGAAGGGCTATCGACTGTTCGTCGACTCGATTTCGAAGGTCAAGCCGCTGTCGAAGGCGGAGCACCGGGCGATCCTCGAATTCCTCGAAGGCGGCGTGGACCTGGAGGACGTGCTGCGCCGCTCGGTGCAGCTGCTCAGCCAGCTCACCCGACAGGTCGCCGTCGTCCAGCTGCCGACGCTGCAGACGTCGCAGGTGCGGCACTGCGAGGTGGTGCAACTCGCCGACGTGCGCCTGCTGGTGGTCATCATCACCGACACCGGCCGCGTCGAACAGCGCAACGTCGAACTCGCCGCGCCGATCGACCCGAACCAGGTGTCGGCGCTGCGCGACCTGCTCAACCGCACGATGGCCGGCAAAACCCTGTCCGACGCTTCGGCGTCCATCGCCGACCTGGCGGCCAACGCGCCGGCCGACGTCCGCGACATCGTCATCCGCTGCTCGACGGTGATCATCGAGTCGCTCATCGACAAGCCCAACGACCGCCTGATCCTTTCCGGCGCCTCCAACCTGACGCGCTCCGGCCTGCACGGGCGCCTGCCGTCGACCCTGCCGAACATCCTCGACGCGCTGGAGGAGCAGGTCGTCGTGCTCAAGTTGCTGTCGGCCGTGCAGGACCTCGACCAGGTGCGGGTGTCCATCGGCGAAGAAAACGAAGACGAGGAACTGCGTGGCACGTCCGTCGTGTCCACCGGCTACGGGACGGCGGGCGCGATTCTCGGCGGTCTCGGCGTCGTCGGCCCCACCTACATGGACTACCCGGGAACAATCGCGTCGGTCGCCGCCGTTGCACAGTACGTCGGCCGGGTCCTCGGTGACGGGTGACGGCCCGCACGCTGGTACATTCTTCCGACGGCTGCCCCATCGGCCCGCCGGTGGCCGGGCCGCCCGAATTCCGGTGACTCTTCGCTGATTACCGACAATTGGTTTTCCACAGATGCATAAGGAAGTAACTGACGTTGGCTCGTGACTACTACGGCATCCTCGGCGTGTCCAAGGACGCCTCCGACACGGAGATCAAGAAGGCGTACCGCAAGCTCGCGCTGAAGTACCACCCGGACCGCAACCCGGATGACGAAGAGGCCGCGGAGAAGTTCCGCGAGGCCTCCGTCGCCCACGAGGTCCTCTCCGACCCGGAGAAGCGGCGCATCGTCGACATGGGCGGCGACCCGATGGAGCAGGGCGGCGGCGTCGGCGGCGGAGGCTTCGGCGGTTTCGGCGGCGGTGGCCTGGGCGACGTTTTCGAGGCGTTCTTCGGCGGCGCCGCCGGCGGCCCGCGTCAGCGCCGTTCCCGCGTCCAGCCCGGTTCCGATGCGCTGCTGCGCATTTCGCTCGGCCTGGAGGAGTGCTTCACGGGCGTGCGCAAGCCGATCACCGTCGACACCGCCGTGCTGTGCGACATCTGCGAGGGCACGGGCTCGAAGTCGAAGGCCAAGCCGAAGGTGTGCGGCGACTGCAACGGCACCGGTGAAATCCAGCAGGTGCAGCGTTCCTTCCTGGGCAACGTCATGACCTCGCGTCCATGCGGCCGTTGCCAGGGCACCGGCGAGATCATCGCCGACCCCTGCACCAACTGCGGCGGCGACGGCCGCGTGAAGTCGCGCCGCGACCTGACCGTCAACGTTCCGGCGGGCATCTCCGATGGCATGCGCATCCGCATGGCCGGCCAGGGCGAGGTCGGCCCGGGCGGCGGGCCGGCCGGCGACCTGTACGTCGAGGTCCACGCCGAGCCGCACCCCGTGTTCACCCGCGAAGGCGACGACCTGCACGTGACCATCCACGTGCCCATGGTCGACGCGGCGCTGGGCACCTCCCTGGACGTGGAGGACCTGGTCGGCGAGAACATCGCCGTCGAGGTCGAACCGGGAACCCAGCCCGCGCAGACCATGCGGGTGGAGGGCCGCGGCATGCCGCGCCTGCGCGGCGAAGGCTCCGGCGACCTCATCGCCCACGTCGACGTGCAGGTGCCCACCAAGCTCGACGGCAAGTCCCGCGAGTTGCTGGAGAAGCTCCGCGATCATCGCGGCGAGGGCACGCGGCTCGTCGACGACAAGGCCACCGAGCGCGGTTTCTTCTCGCGTTTCCGCAACCGCCGCTAGGACCAACCGTCGCCCGGACACCGTCGACGGAGCCGCCCGCCGAATCAGAACAGGAGAGCCATGGGACTGCCCGTTTTCCTCGCCGATTTCGACGGCGCGGTGCCCGACCCCGGCTCGGTCATCGCCCTGGAGGGCCCGGAGGCGCGTCACGTCAAGGTGCAGCGCCTGGGCCCAGGCGACGAGGTGTTCCTCGTCGACGGCCGGGACCGGCGGGCCCGGGCCCGGATTTCGCTTGCCGACGGTGCCCGAGTCACCTGCGAAATCCTCTCCTCGGAGGTCGATGAGCGGCCGACGCCCCATGTGACGGTCGTCCAGGCGTTGCCGAAGTCGGACCGGGCGGAATTGGCCGTGGATCTGATGACCGAAGCCGGCGTCGACGCGATCATCCCGTGGTCGGCGCGACGGTGCGTGGCCAAGTGGACCGGCGCGAAGGCGGGCAAGGCGCGCGACAAGTGGGCGTCGACCGCCCGCGAGGCCGCCAAACAGGCCCGCCGCTCCTGGATCCCGCCGGTGGCCGAACTGCATTCGACGAAGGACGTCGTGGCGCTCATCGAGACGGTGACCGGACGCGGGGGAGTGGCCGTGGTGCTCCACGAGGAGGAGGATCGCGCCTTCGCGGACGTCGCCCGGGCCGCCGCCGACGTCGGCGAGATCATCTTCATCGTCGGCCCCGAAGGCGGCGTCGACGACGCGGAGCTCGAATCGTTCCGCGCGGCGGGCGCGACGCCGGTGGTCCTCGGCCCGACCGTGTTGCGCACGGCCCTGGCCGGTGCGGCCGCGACCTCGGCGCTGGGTCCGCTGACCCGGCGCTGGGGCTGAGCCGGGACCGCGTGGTCGACGTGAAATCCGCCCGCGCATTCCTCGTTCCCTGGCTGCTGTGCGCCCTCGGCGGCGCGGCGGCGTCGTGGGCGGGCGTGCCGGCGGGATGGCTGGTCGGCCCGATGGTCGTCGCCGTGGTGCTGTCGCTGGTCGCCGGCGGCCGCGCCGCCCCGAACGTGAAGTGGACCAGGCCCTGGCCGAACCGCTTCGGGCAGACGGTCATCGCGCTGCTCGCCGTCGGTCCCGTCGCACAATCCAGCCCCGGCGAGCTCGCCGCGGGTCTTCCCCTCGCCCTGCTGGTCACGGTCGCGTCGATGCTCGTCGCCTTCGCCGCATCGTCCCTGCTGCACCGCCGCGCGGGCGTCGATCGCGCCACATCGGTGGTGGCCACGCTGCCGGGTGGCGCATCCCTCATGCTGGCGGTGGCCCGCGAAGCCGGCGCAGACGAGAAATTCGTCGTCTTCTCCCAGTACCTGCGCCTGCTCGTCGTCTCGTTGAGCCTGCCGGCCGTGATTCTGCTTCTCGACGGCCCGGGTGACGTCCGCCCCGACGACGCCGTCGCCCCCACCGGCGGCGCAGCCGACCCAACCGCCATGGACTCGGCGTCCCGGATTTCGGAATGGGCGGGCGACTGGTCGAGCTGGGCGATGATCGCCGCCGCAATGGCGTTGGGAGCCGCCGTCGCAAAGCTCATGCCGAAGTTCCCGGCGCCCTTCATCATCCCCGCCATCCTCGCCGGGGCCGCGGGCGCCATGATCTGGCCCGAACTGGCCCCCGACATGCCGCGGCTGGCCGTCGCCGTCGCATTCATCGTCCTGGGCACCGCCGCCGGCTCCGGCATGACCATGGCCAACATCGCCGAATTCCGCCGCGCCCTGCCGTACGTCCTCGCCGGCGTCGGCATGCTGCTGGCCACCACCGCACTGTCCGCCTGGGTGATGTGGATGTTCGGCATCACCGGCGGCGTCGACTCCTACCTGGCCACCGCACCCGGTGCCAGCGAGCTCGTATTCGGGTTCGTCGCCGAACGCGGCGGCGCGGGCATCGTCGTGGTCATGCACGTCGTCCGCGTCATCGCCGTCGCCGTCGCGGCCCCATCCCTGCCGCAACTCATGCGCCGGTGCACGCCCGACCAGTGAGACGACCTAAGATCGTGACAAACCCGTCGACGCCCCGCCCCCGGCGCGCCGACCACCAACCGCCTCACCGACCCGCACCACCAACCCGCCAAGGAAACGAGGTTCCACCCGGCGTGACGGATCCGACCCGACAACCCGAACGACGACGCCCCGAACGACACGCCGTCGACCACCGCACCCAGGCGATCGTCGAACTCGACCCCGCGCACGCGCCGACCGTGTTCGGGCACGCCGACCGCAACCTGCGCCTCCTCGAAAACCTCCTCGGCGCGGACATCCACGCCCGCGGCACCACCGTCACCGTCACCGGCCGCCCCTCCCAGGTCGCCACCGCGGCCCGGGCCTTCAAGGAACTCGAATCCATGGCGCGCCGAGGCCACGAACTGTCCACCGACTCCGTGACGCGTGCCGTCGGCATCGTCGGTGCCGACGCCCGCGACGGGGCGGCCGGCGGATCCGGCGGCGCCGCCGACGTCCTCGGCGCGGAGATCATCGCCCGCCGGGGCAAAATCGTCCGCCCCAAAACCCAGGGCCAGAAGGACTACGTCGACGCCATCGACCGCAACACCATCATCTTCGGCATCGGCCCCGCCGGCACCGGAAAGACGTACCTGGCCATGGCCAAGGCCGTCCAGGCGCTGCAGCGGAAGGACGTCGAACGGATCATCCTGACCCGCCCCGCCGTCGAAGCCGGTGAAAACCTCGGCTTCCTGCCCGGCACCCTCCACGAGAAAATCGACCCCTACCTGCGGCCTCTCCACGACGCGTTGCGCGACATGATGGACCCGGAGATGATCCCGAAACTCATGGAGTCCGGCGTCATCGAAGTCGCCCCGCTCGCGTACATGCGCGGACGGACGCTGAACAACGCATTTATCATCCTCGACGAAGCGCAGAACACCACGCCCGCGCAGATGAAGATGTTCCTCACCCGACTCGGCTTCGGCGCCAAGATGGTCGTCACCGGCGACGCCACCCAGGTCGACCTGCCCCGCGGGCAGCGCTCCGGCCTCGACGTCGTGCGCCGCATCCTCGGCGACATCGACGGCATCGCCTTCCCGCACCTCGGCGCGGCCGACGTCGTCCGGCACTCGCTCGTCTCCGCCATCGTCGAGGCCTACGACGACTACGACGCCGCCGAGCAGGAACGCGCCGAACGGGCGAAGACCGAGCGGGCGAAGGCCGAGCGAGGGAGGGCCGAACGTGGGACGACCGAATCCACGAAACCCGGGCGCGGCAAGAACAAGCGCGACGTGGCCGGGCGGGACGGCACCGGGCGCGGCAAGAACAAGCGCGGCGGCGGCACGAACCCCGGCCCCGGCCGCGACTGGATGTGGGACTCGGGGGACCAGCGGTGATGGGCCGCGACAACACGGGAAACAACACACGGGCAACGACAGTGGAAACGGGAGCATGAGACGATGAGCATCGAGGTCTTCAACGAATCCGGCCGCGGCGTCAGCGAGGAATCGCTCATCGACGTCGCCCGCTACGCCCTGGGCCGGATGGACGTCCACCCGGCCGCGGAACTGTCGATCCACCTCGTCGACGAACCGACCATCGAGGACCTGCACATCCGCTGGCTCGACCTGCCCGGCCCGACCGACGTCATGAGCTTCCCCATGGACGAGCTCACCCCCGGCTCCGGCCGCCCGGATGCGCCGCAACCCGGCCCGTCGATGCTCGGCGACATCGTGCTGTGCCCCGACTTCGCCGCCCGCCAGGCGGAGAAGGCCGGCCACCCGCTCAGCCACGAACTGGTCCTGCTCACCGTCCACGGCCTGCTGCACCTGCTCGGCTACGACCACATCGAGGCCGACGAGGAGCGCCGCATGTTCGCGCTCCAAAATGGCCTGCTCGCCGACTGGTACGACGACGTCGAACGCCGCGGCGCCGACTTCCCGGCCAAGCCCATCAACCCGGGCGCCTTCCCGTCGGCCGCCGACCGCGAACAGCTTGACGAACAGCTCGGCGGCGATGTGCATGGCGGCAACGCGCATGCTGGTAACGCACATGGTGGCGACGCGCGTGGCGACGCCGGCCGTGGCCGCGACGGTGACGGCCGAAACGACGACGACCGTGGGGCGGGCACGCAGCGATGACCGCATCGGCATGGATGATCCTCGCGGTCATCCTCCTCATGGCCATCGCCGGCGTACTCAACACCGTCGAAACCGCCGTATCGTCCATCTCCCGGGCGCGCGCCAATGAAATGGTCCACGACGAAGTCGCCGGTGCGAAAGCACTGGTCCGCGTCCTGGACTACCGTGCCCGCAACGTCAACGTCCTCGTGCTGCTGCGCACGGTGTGCGAAGTCTCCGGCTCCGTCCTCGTCGCCGTCCTTGCGATGGAATACATCCGGTCCGACGCCTGGGCGATCACCGCGGCGATCGTGGCCATGACGCTGTTCAGCTACCTGGTCCTCGGCGTCACTTCGCGCACCCTCGGACGCCGCAACCCCTACGCGGTGTCGCTCGCCTCCGCCGTCATCCTCGGCGCCGTCTCCCGCCTGCTCGGCCCCGTCGAAAAGCTCCTGATCTGGGTGGGCAACGTGCTCACCCCCGGCGGCGGCTTCCGCGACGGCCCATTTTCCGGCGAAGTCGAACTGCGCGAAATGGTCGACATCGCCCGCGAACGCGGCATCGTCGAACACGACGAACGCCGCATGATCCAATCCGTCTTCGACCTGGCGTCGACGTCCGCACGGTCGGTGATGGTGCCGCGCCCGGAAATGGTGTGGATCGAATCGGAGAAGCACGCCGGCCAGGCCGTCGCCCTGTGCGTCCGGTCGGGCCACTCGCGCATCCCGGTCATCGGCGACGGCGCCGACGACATCGTCGGCATCGTCTACCTGAAGGACCTGGTGCAGCAGACCTACTCGCTCACCGACGGTGGCCGCAGCGTCCCCGTCACCGACGTCATGCGCGCCGCCACGTTCGTGCCGGACTCCAAACCCCTCGACGACCTGCTCGACGAAATGCAACGCGACCGCAACCACATCGCCATCCTCGTCGACGAGTACGGCGGCGTGGCGGGGCTGATCTCCATCGAGGACATCCTCGAGGAAATCGTCGGCGAGATCGCGGACGAATACGATGAAGACGAACGGGCGCCCATCGAACCCCTCGGCGACGGCCGGTACCGGGTCATGGCCAGGTTGTCCCTCGGCGAACTCGTGGAGCTTTACGACGAAGCCGAGGGACGTGAAGTCCGATTCGACGACGGTGTCGACGACGAAGTCGACACGGTATCCGGGTTGCTCGCCTACGGTCTCGGACGCGTCCCGCTGCCGGGCGCCGAAGTGGAGGCCGCCGGACTGCGCTTCACCGCCGAAGGCGCACGCGACCGCCGCGGCCGCATGCGGGTCCACGCCGTCGTGGTCGAACCCGTCGACCCGGAACCGGCGGACGCCGCCGCGGGACACGAACAAGAGGAGAACTGACATGGGAAACCTGGACGACATGCTGGCCGGCGCCGGAATCGGCGGCGATTCCGACGACTACGCCACCCCGCCGGGCCACCGCTCCGGATTCGTGTCCATCGTGGGGCGCCCCAACACCGGCAAATCCACCCTGACCAACGCCCTCGTCGGCGAGAAGATCGCCATCACCGCCGACCAGCCGGAAACCACCCGCCACCCCGTGCGCGGCGTGGTGCACCGCGACGACTGCCAGATCATCGTCGTGGACACCCCCGGCCTGCACAAGCCCCGCAAACTGCTGGGCCACCGCCTCAACGACATGGTCGCCGAGGCCTACGCCGACGTCGATCTCATCGCCATGTCCGTGCCCGCCGACGAAAAAATCGGCCCCGGCGACCGGTGGATCCTCGAATCCGTCCGCAAGGAGTGCCCGAACACGACGATGATGGGCATCGTCACCAAGACCGACAAGGTCGGCCGCGACGTCATCGCCGAACGCCTCATGGAACTCCACGACCTTCTCGGCCCCGAAGCCGAACTCGTGCCCGTGTCGTCGAACTCCGGCGAAAACCTGGAAACCCTCGTCAACGTCATGGCGTCGCTGCTGCCGGAGGGCCCCAAGTACTACCCGTCCGGCCACGTCACCGACGAAGACCGCGACACGCGCATGGCCGAACTCATCCGCGAAGCGGCCCTCGGCGGCCTCCGCGATGAACTGCCGCACTCCGTCGCCGTCCAAATCGACGAAGTCATGCCGAACCCCGACCGCGAGGGCGTCACCGACGTCCACGCCGTCATCTACGTCGAACGTCCCGGCCAGAAGCACATCCTCATGGGCAAGGACGGCAGGCGCATGCGCACCACCGTGCACAAGGCCCGAAAGTCCCTCATGGAACTGCTCGGCGGCAACGTCTACCTGGACCTGCGCATCAAGGTGCTCAAGGACTGGCAGTCCGACCCGAAGCAGCTGGGACGCCTGGGGTTCTAGAGCGGGAGGCTGCGGGACACGGCCGAGCTCGCGGCCCGGCAGACCGGAGAAGGTGCCCCTTTTCCGGGCTGCGGCCGGTGGAATCCGGGGCGCCGGGTAACCTCATCATTCGCCCACGGGCGAGAACATCCATAAACGATCCATAAACGTGCGAAAGGTGAACCGTGACCGACGCGAACAACCCGGGAAACGGCTTCGGCAACTACTCCGGTGACGGCGGATGGGGAAACCCCGCCGACGGCTACTCGACCGCGGGCCAACACAACCCCCAGGCCGGGTACCCCGACTACTCCGGGTACCCCGCCAACGGCGCAACCGGCGCCCCCGCCCCCGCAGCCGCCGGCCGTGACGCCAGTTTCCTCTCCGCGTTGTTCGACTTCTCCTTCCGCCAGTACGCCACGCCGTCGATCGTGAAGACCATCTACGTCCTGGTCACCATCGTCGTCGCCCTCGGCGCCCTGGTGTGGATCATCACCGGCGCAGCCGGCGCCTTCGACCTCGACTCCGGCATCGGGCTGCTTTTCCTGCTGTTCGGCGTGCCCTTCATCCTCATCGCCGTCATCCTGCAGCTCGCCCTGGTTCGCGTGCTGCTGGAATCGAGCCTCGCACTCATCCGCTCCGCCCAGTCGCTGCAGAACCTCGAGCAGCGCCCCTAACGGGAGACCACGCAACCAACGATGGCGGAGAGCTATCGCGACCGGGCGATCGTCGTAAAGCGTCACGACCTGGGGGAAGCCGACCGGATCATCGTCCTGTTCACCCGGAACCACGGCATCGTCCGCGCCGTGGCGAAAGGCGTGCGTCGCGCCAAATCCCGCTTCGGATCCAGGCTGGCGCCGTTCGTCGAAACCGACGTGCAGATCCACCCCGGCCGCAACCTCGGCACCATCACCGGCGCCGACACGATCCGAACGTGGGCCGCACCCATCGTCGACGACTACGCCCGCTACACCTGCGCCTGCGGAGTCCTCGAAACCGCCGAACGCCTCGCCGGCGAAGAAGGCGCCCCCTCGCCGGGCCTGTGGGACCTCACCGTCGACGCACTCGACGCCCTCGCACACTCCGCGACCGCCGCCGATGTCGCCGCGACCGACGCCGCCGACACCGACGCCGCCGGCACCGCCGATGAACGCGGCCCCGAAAACGGCGTCCACCGTGGCAGCACGCTGGGCGGGCACAATGGCGGCGCACCCCGCCGCACCCCCGGACTCCTGCTCACCGCATACCTGCTCAAAGCCATGGGCGAAGCCGGCTGGGCCCCCAGCCTCTTCGACTGCGCCCAATGCGGAAAACCCGGCCCCCACAAGGCATTCGCCCCAGCCGCCGGCGGCGCCGTATGCGTCGAATGCCGCCCACCCGGCGCCGCCACCCCACCCACCGACGTCCTCCGCCTGATGTGGTGGCTCGCCCACGACCGCTGGGACTACATCGACGCCGTCTCCGACCGCCGAGGATTCCGCCCCCTCGCCTCACAAGCCCGAGGCTTGGCGACGGCTCACCTCCACCACCACCTCGGCCGACGCGTCGCGGCACTGTCCTTCGTCGACGCCCGCTGGGGAGAAGACGGCAGCCCCCGCACCTCGACCACGCCGACCGCCCGAACCCACCCCGGCGCACCGGGACGCGGCACACCGTCGTAAAGCCACGCCCACCGGAACCGAGCCCAGCGGAACTGGTGCCCGCCGGAACTGAGGCCCACCGGGACTGGGGCCCGCCGCACCCCGTGGGGCATGATGAAAACGTGACGACGTCGAAACCAAACCCCATCCCGCACGATTCCCCCGTCCCCGAAGAATTCCTCCCCAACCACATCGCCCTGGTCATGGACGGAAACGGACGCTGGGCCCAAGAACGCGGAATGAAACGCACCGAAGGCCACAAACGCGGCGAAGCCGTGCTCATGGACTGCGTCGACGCATGCCTCGAAATGGGCGTGCCCCACTTGTCCGCCTACGCCTTCTCCACCGAAAACTGGCGACGCTCCACCGACGAAGTCCGCTTCCTCATGGGCTTCAACCGCGACGTCCTGCGCCGCCGCCGCGACGAACTCGACGCCAAGGGAGTCCGCGTCCGCTGGGCCGGCCGACGACCCCGACTGTGGCGTTCCGTGATCAAGGAACTCGAAACCGCCGAGGGCCAGACCGCCGACAACACCAACATGACCCTCTACATGTGCGTCAACTACGGCGGCCGCGCCGAAATCGTCGACGCCGCCCGCGAAATCGCACGCCTCGCGGCCGCCGGGGAGATCAAGCCCACCGACATCGACGAAAAGAACTTCGCCCGCTTCCTCGACGAACCCGACATGCCCGACGTCGACCTGTTCCTCCGCCCCTCCGGCGAACAGCGCACGTCCAACTTCCTGCCGTGGCAGTCCGCCTACGCCGAACTCGTGTTCCAGGGCCGCCTGTTCCCCGACTTCACCCGCGAGGACCTGCGCGCCGCCGTCGTCGAATACGCCAAGCGGGACCGTCGCTTCGGCGGCGTCAAGTAGTCGGCGGCAAATAGGCGGGAACCACCGGAGTGCAACGACGGGGGAGGCGAGCGGGGCTGGGTCCGGGAAAAATTCGCGGAATCGGTCACTTTCGGCTTTGCGACGACGCTTTCGCCGGTGGTGGCCCGCCCGAATGGCGGATTCGAACAAATATGCGTCGCGGCCGATCTTGATCTGCTGATAGCGTCCGGGGTGCGAACAAGAAAGCGAACAATCACTCGGGGTGGGGCGATGTCGACGGCACACGACAACGGGGCGGGCGACGACCTGGCGGGACTCGTCGCAAAGCTGACGCGAAACATAGAGGGCATGATCCGGCAACTGACCACCCTGCCCATCGGGGCAGTGGGCGGCGACGGACACCACGGCGACGAGATCAACCACGTCGAATCCGGCGTCGTCAGGCTGCGCCACGCCATGCGCGCCGCCGACGTCGTCTTCGCCGAATACGCCAACGCCGTCGTCGTCAACGAACTGCACAAACGCGGCGGCGGACGCGCCACGCCACGGTCATACCTCAAGAGGCTGTTCGACATCACCGACACCGAAGCACGCCACCTGCTCGCATACCGCGACGCACTCCACCCCGAACCCGACCCCGACCCGCCCGCCGACGCCACCCCCGAAGAACTGGAGGCCGCCGAAAAACAACTCCACCGGCGTCGCGCCATCGGCGAACGACTCGCAGCCTCCGCCAAAAAAGGCAACTTCCCAGTGTGCCGATCCAACCAAATGAACGAAGTGCTCGGCAGCTTCACCGGACAAGAGCACGGACTCATGGAGGACGTCGCCGAAGCCATCACCGACAACATCGACTCCACGCCCGCCGACCTCTTCCGGTCGATGTGCGCCAACGAAGCCCGCAAACGCCTGGAAAAACGGAAATCGGCGACCAAAGCCGGCACCTCGCAGGCCAGGCTGACCGTCCGGGCGCCCAACGTCGACGGACTGTGCAAACTCGACGCGATGCTGCCGGCGCCGACCGCCGCAGTGCTTAACGCGCTGCTGCACCTCAACGCCGGGCCCGGCGCCTTCCTCGACCTGCCCGACGGCGTCAAAGATCCCCGAACCCTGACCCAACGACGCGTGCACGCCCTCCACCACGTGCTGCTGTTCGCGCTGCAGCACAGCGGAGCCGGAGCTGCGGCGGGAGTCGGGGTGGATGCCGGGGATGGTGTTGATCTCGGTGCGCCAGGCGGGGTCCGGAGCGGAACCGCGGCCGCCGGAGAGTCGGGCGGCGGAGGCGGAGGCGCCGGGAAGGTGAGCCGCAGAGCGGGAACCGCAGGTGGAGTCCGGAGCGGGGCCGGAAGCGACGCGCCGGAGGCGGACGACGGCGCAGGGGAGGGTGCAGGGGAGGACCATGGCCGGGGATTGCTGCGATGGTTGCGCACCGAATCAACCTACTGGGACCCGGAACGATGCCCCTTCGTCGCCGACCTGTACTCGGGAGTCGCGCAACCGCTCGACCGCCCGAATGCCGGCGTGGCGTCGATCGTGATGGCGATCAGGGCCTCGGACTTCGACGACGAACTTCAGAGCGCCCAACGGGAAGGGCCGCCGGAAGGGGAGCGGCGGGTGTTCAAACGCTTCCCGACGAACACCGGCATCGACCTGACGCTGCCCGAACTGGTGACCCTCGGGGCTCACAAGTACGCGTGGTTGGCGTTGCTCGACGACATCACGGGACGCCCACTCGACCTGGGCCGATCACGGCGAACCGCCGACCTGTGGCAGCGAGTCCTGCTGCTGGCGTCGGAGACCGTGTGCACCTACCCCGGATGCGAACAGCCCGCCGACATGTGCGAAACGCACCACATCGACGCCTGGCTATTCGGAGGGGCCACCGACATCGGCAACTGCACACTCCGCTGCCCGGAACACCACCGCGAAAACGACGACGCGGATGCTGGCCATGCCAGTGGGCGGGCCACCCACCCCCGGGAAACCGGACGAGTCGGGCACGTGAAACCGGGCCGGGCCCCCGAGTTCAACGACTCGCCGGCGGCACGCAGATCCCCCGGCTGGTCCGAATCCTGGTGGGCGACCTACCAAGCCGGCAGGAGAGAAGCGCAGTCGACGTCGACCGGATGGTGGAGCTGGTCCAACTAGATGGGCTCGGCAGTTAGACGGAATTTCGAACCAGGCGGGATCTCGAACCAGACGGCCTCTCGGAACGGCCAAACGGTCTTCGTCTAAGACTCTTCCTGGCAGTCGCCGCACACCCCGAAAACCTCGGCGGTATGACCGGTCAACCGGAAACCATGCTTGGTGGCGAGGTCACCCGCCCATTCCTCCACCGGGCCGCCGCCGATCTCCACGGTTTCACCGCAATCGGTGCACACCAGGTGATGGTGATGATGATCCCCGCACAACCGGTACAACGCTTCACCGGCATCGGTGTGCAGAACATCCACGGCCTTGACCTCCGACAGCGACTGCAACGTCCGATACACGGTGGTCAACCCGACCTGGTCGCCGCGTTCCACGAGCACCCGATGAATGTCCTTTGCGGAGCTGAACTTCGTGATGTCGTTCATCGCCGCGATCACGGCCTTGCGCTGCCTGGTGCTGCGCACTCCGATCTTCGGGGTCTGGGCGGCGGCACCGGTGGCCGCCCCTCCGGCGTCGCCCGACCCGACACCGGCACCAGAACCCTTCGTGGATGACATCGCCGACTTCTCCAATCCCGACATGATCACCGCCCCAAACCGCACCTTCGCGGTGGACCGGGGAGGTATCGTCGCAAAGCTTGCTTCGCATCCCGACACTACCCTCGGCGAAATCCCGGGGTCGATGGGCATGAAACTCACCATGCCGGTTAGAGTGGGGGACACTTGTCGACCGTCCACCCGGACAGTCGATTGCACGGGGCGGCCGATGAAGCCGCCCACCGTCATCCCGTGCCCGCCGGATCCACCGCGGGGCGGGACACCGTGAACCAAGGAGCGTTTGAGGCAGTGGCCCCGAAGTCTGTCGTCGATACCGTCGCGAACCTGTGCAAGCGCAGGGGTTTCGTCTACCCCTGCGGTGAGATCTACGGCGGTACGCGCTCCGCGTGGGACTACGGTCCGCTGGGCGTGGAGCTGAAGGAAAACATCAAGCGCCAGTGGTGGAAGACCTTCGTCACCGGACGCAAGGACGTCGTCGGCCTCGACTCGTCCATCATCCTGCCCCGCCAGGTGTGGGAGGCCTCCGGCCACGTCGCGACGTTCACCGACCCGCTCGTCGAATCGCTGCACACCCACAAGCGGTACCGCGCCGACCACCTGCTGGAGGCCTACGAAGCCAAGCACGGCCACCCGCCGGCCAACGGCCTCGCCGACGTTCCGGACCCGGAGACCGGCCAGCCGGGCAAGTGGACCGAACCGCAGATGTTCTCGGGCCTGCTGAAGACCTTCCTCGGCCCCGTCGACAACGAGGTCGGCCTGCACTACCTCCGCCCGGAGACGGCGCAGGGCATCTTCGTGAATTTCAAGAACGTCATGACCACCGCGCGCATGAAGCCGCCGTTCGGCATCGCCCAGACCGGCAAGGCGTTCCGCAACGAGATCACCCCGGGCAACTTCATCTTCCGCACCCGCGAGTTCGAGCAGATGGAGATCGAGTACTTCACCGCCCCGGATGACGCCCCGGCGAAGTTCGACGAGTGGGTCGACGCCTGCTGGAACTGGTTCATCGACCTGGGCATCAACCCGGAGAACATGCGCCAGTACGACGTGCCGGACGACGAGCGCGCCCACTACTCCGCCCGCACCATCGACTTCGAGTACCGCTTCCACTTCCAGGGCAACGAGTGGGGCGAGCTGATGGGCGTGGCCAACCGCACCGACTACGACCTCGGCTGCCACATCGAGCATGCCAAGGAGGATCTGCGTTACCACGACCAGGTCACGGGCGAGAAGTACGTGCCGTACGTCGTCGAGCCGTCCTTCGGTCTGACCCGTGCGCTGATGGCGTTCCTGTGCGACGCCTACACCGAGGAGGAGGTGCCGAACGCCAAGGGCGGCACCGACACCCGCACGGTGCTGAAGCTGGACCCGCGCCTGTCGCCGGTCAAGGTCGCGGTACTGCCGCTGTCGAAGAAGGACACGCTGACTCCGACCGCGGAGGCCGTCGCCGACAAGCTGCGTCAGCACTGGGCCGTCGATTACGACACGTCGGGTGCCATTGGTCGTCGTTACCGTCGTCAGGATGAGATCGGTACGCCGTTCTGCGTGACGGTCGACTTCGACACGCTCGAGGATGACGCGGTCACCGTGCGCGATCGTGACACGATGGAGCAGGAGCGCGTGAAGATCGACGAGCTCGAGGGGTACCTCGCACAGCGCCTGATCGGTTGCTAGTTCGCTTTTCGACGATTCCCGCCGTCAGCTAGGAGACAACGCATGAGCGACCAGAACGATCGTCCCGGGCTCGATGCCGAGGGGGTGTCGGAGGAGCCGACCGTGGCGCCCGCGGAGGACGTCGAGGCTCCGGAGACGCCGGCTGTGCCGGAGAATCCGGGTGCTCCCGAGTCTTCGGAAACGCTGGAAACGCCGGATGCCCCGGAGTCTCCGGAGGCACCGGGGCTGCGGGAGATCGACGAGTCGCATGCGGCGACCCTGGATGACGGCACCGTCGTGCGGTGGGAGAGCTGGCGTCTGGGGGAGGAGGTCAAGGACGGCGACAAGGTTCGCATTCCGGTGATCGCCGAGGGTGCTGAGGTGGCGGAGTACGTTCGCGTTGGCCCGGAGGAGGCGATCGCGTCCGCGCGGGGTGCGTGGGATCTGGATGTCGTCGGCGATGGGCGTCTGGTGGCCACTTTGCCGGATGGCCGGGTTTTCACGGCGGGCGGCAAGGATCGTCCGAAGTTGGCCCGGGCGAAGAAGATCGACGTTGATTTGGGCGGTGATCGCCACCTGGTCGTGGTGTGCGAGGGGTCGCAGAATTACGTGATCGAGGATGCTCGCGGCGGCAAGTTGGGGCAGTTCACGGGCGCGAATCGTGGTGTGCGTGCGGCGGAGATTCAGTACGACACCGATGGTGGCCGTGCGTTGCCGGATGAGGAGAAGATTTTCCTGTCGTGGGTGGCGCGTCGGGTGCTGGAGTACCGGATGGTCAGTTCGACGTGGATTCTCACGGTCTGTCTGTTGCTGTTGATCGCTTACCTTGTGTGGGTGTGGGTGGCGTAGGACGCGATGGTTGGCGGTGATCGGCCCGGGCGTGTGCCGGGGGAGGGGGTGGGGCCCGTTCCCGGTGGTGCGCCCGGGCCGTGGCGTGTGTCGGGGGTGGTGTCGGCGGGCCGGTCGGGGGTTGGTTCGGGGCAGGGGGGTGTGCTTTACGACGCTGATGGGGTTGTCATTGCGGCCGGTTGGCGGGTGACGCCGTCGGGGTTGTCGGGGCGGACGTTTACGGTGTCGTCGCCGGGGGATTGGTGGCGTGCGCGGACGGTGGGTTTGACGGTGGCGCATGTGGTGGTGTCGGGGCCGGGTGGGGAGTTGAGTTTGAGGCGGCGTGACGGTGGGCGGGGCCGTGATGTGGTGGATGTCGGCGCTCGGCGTCTGGTGGCGAGGACGCGCGTGGATGGTGGGGAGGTCGTCGTCGAGATCGTCGGGGGTGATCCCGATGCGGCGGGGGTTGATGCGGGGCTTTTGGCGGCTGCGGCGTTTGCGTGTGCGCATGTGGATGGCGCCGCGCGTTTGATGGGGTAGCCCGGGTGCGGTCGGTTGTCGGCTGGGCCGCGTAGGTCGCGGCTCGCTGCGGCGGTCAGAAGCTCGCCGAGCCGCCGGATCCGCCGCCGAAGCTTCCGCCTCCGCTGAAGCCTCCTCCGCCGAAGCTGCCTCCTCCGCTGAAGCCGCCTCCGCTGTTCATCATGCTGCCGAGGACCATGCCGGCGATCATTGCGCCGGAGTTGCCGCCGCCGCGGTGTTGGTTCATGCGTTGGCGGTGGCGGTTGATGTCGTCGCGGGCTTTTTGGGCGGCTTGGCGTCCGAGTTGGGCGGCGGTGCGGGCTTCTTGGATGCCGCGGCGGGGGTGGTGGTCGGGGTCGTTGCCGGGGTTGGCGGCGATGTTTTCGGCGGTGGCGAGGTGGCGTTCGGCTTCGGCGAGGCGGGTGCGGGCGGTGGAGCCGACGATGCTGCGGCGGGTGCCGATGATGTCGCGGGCGGCGGTCACCTGGGCGCGTGCGTCGGTGAGTGCGTTGTGCAGGGTTTGCATTTTGCGGGCGAAGGCGTTGGCCGCGTCGCGGGCTTCTTCGAGTTGGTCGTCGAGGGTGGCGTCGGCGTCGGTGAGGATGGTCCAGGCGCCGAGGGGGTCGGTGGAGCTTTTTGCTTGGGCGATGTCGAGGGCGGTGCGGCCGGAGTCGGCGGCGTCGGCCAGGGCGTTGCGGTCGATGTTGGCGGCGTCGGGTGCGGCGAGGAGGTTGGTGGCTTCGGCGATTTCGTCGCGGACTTCGTTGATGAGGTCTTTGAGGCCGGTGAGGGCTTGGGCGATGTTGTCGTCGGCGTGTTCGATGGCTTCGACGAGTTTTTCGGCTTGGTCGAGGGCGAGGTCGGTGGCGCGGAGGGCGTCGACGAGGCCGGCTTGTTCGCCTGCGGGTTTGGTCAGCAGGGAGCGGGCTTCGTCGCCGGAGCGTTCGGCCATGTTGACGTGTTCGGTGGCCATGTCGACGTTGTCGGAGATGGAGGCCAGTGCTTCTTCGTCGTAGCGGGCGCGGAGGCCGTCGAGGATGGTGGCGGCGTTGGGGATGCGGGTGCGCAGGGCGATGCCGCGTTGGGTCAGGCGGTCGAGGGTGTCGGGTGCGTTGAGCAGTTGTTCGCGCATTTCGGCGTAGCGGGCGACTTCGCCGTCGAGTCGGTCGTCGGCGGTGCCGCAGGTGGAGATGATTTCCAGGAGGGTGCCGCGGCGTTCGGTTTCGGGCAGGGAGGGGGCGTCGTCGATGCTTTGGCGCAGTCGGAAGGCGCGGTTGAGGGTGCGTTGGGAGTGGTCGAGGGCTTGGGTGAGGTCTCGGACGCGGGCGTCGCCGAATTCGGCGCGGGCGAGGTCGAGTTCGGTGGTGGCGAGGCGGATGGATTCGTCGGTGGAGACGAGTTCTTCGCGGGCGAGTTGGTCGAGGGCGTCGGTGGAGAGTTGGTCGTGGGATTCGATGTCGTCGGGGTTGAGCTTTTTGCCTTGTTCGACTTCGGTGGCGGTGCGCTTCTTTTTGTTGCGGCGCGACCATGCGACGGCGCCGCCGCCGAGGGCTGCTGCTCCGGCTGCTCCGGCGCCGAGGACGGCGAGGCCTTCGGTTGCGCCGGGGGCGGTGGCTTCGTCGATGGCGGCGAGGGCGGCGCCGGCCCAGTCGTCGTTTCCGAGTTGCGGGACGGCGGAGTTGGCGAGGTCGGGGCCGGTGGCGTCGACGTCGTTTCCGGCGTATGCGCCGACGTTGCGGTCGCCTACTGCGACGGCGAAGACGGCGAGGTTGGGGGTGCCGCCGAGGGCTTGCCAGGTTTGGTGGGCCCATTCTTCTGCTTGGATGCCGTCGAAGGTGTTGACGTAGATGATGCGCATGACGGTGCCCTGGTCCTGTTGGAGTTGGGCGGCGCGTTCGTTGATGGTGGCTTCGTCGGCGTCGGTGAGCACGTCGGCGGCGTCCCAGATGCGGCCGTCGAATCGTTGCGGGGTTTCGGCTCGTGCGGTGGGCGGGGTTATGGGGCTGGGGCCGGTTGCGGGGAGCACGCCGGTGAGGGGGCCGGTCAGGGCGACGAGGGCACCGGCTGCGATGGTTGCTGCGAGGCGGTGGGTGCGGCTGGTTCGGCGGTTGCGGTCGTGCTCGGTCATGGTCTCGAGGATACGTGGGTGCGTGGGCGTACCGCGCGCCCACGGGCGGTGTGCGGCGGAAATGGGACCAGGGAGTTGCGGGAGGGCGTACCGCGCGCCTACGGGCGGTGTGGTGGTTTCGGCGGCATGATGGGCGCGTGGCCGCTCGATTCCGTTATTCACCTTCCGATTTCGACCGCATCCTGCGTGAGGGGGCGAAGCAGTCGCTGCTGCCGGGGGCGGAGGTGGTGGAGGCGCATCGTACGGCGTTTTCCCGGGATCGTGCGCGTGTGCTGCATTCGGCTGCTTTGCGACGGTTGGCGGATAAGACTCAGGTCGTGGGGCCGCATGAGGGTGATACGCCGCGTACTCGTTTGACGCATTCGTTGGAGGTGGCGCAGATTGCGCGGGGGATTGCGGCGGAGTTGGGCGCGGATGAGGATTTGGCGGAGTTGGCGGGGTTGACCCATGACATCGGTCATCCGCCGTACGGGCATAACGGGGAGCGGGCGTTGGATGAGATTGCCGCAGGGTGCGGTGGTTTCGAGGGGAATGCCCAGACGTTGCGCATTTTGGCGCGTCTGGAGCCGAAGACCTTGGATGACACGGGTCATCCGTGCGGTCTGAACCTGACGCGGGCGGCGTTGGATGCGGCGTGCAAGTATCCGTGGACGCCGATCGCTCCGGATGGGACGAAGCGGGCGAAGTACGGCGCCTACCAGGAGGATGCTCCGATTTTGCAGTGGATTCGGGCGGGGGCGCCGCATGGGCGGCAGTGTCTTGAGGCGCAGATCATGGATTGGGCCGATGACGTCGCGTATTCGGTGCATGACGTCGAGGACGGGATCGTGTCGGGGCGCATCGATTTGGGGGTGTTGTGGGACACGGTGGAGTTGGCGGCGTTGGCGGACAAGGGGGCGCGGGCGTTCGGCGGGGATCCCGCGGAGCTGGTCGAGGCGGCCGGTCGGTTGGCGAGTTTGCCGGTGGTGTCGGCGGCGGCGTCGTATGACGGTTCGCTGGAGTCGATGGTGGCGTTGAAGCGGATGACGTCGGAGTTGGTGGGCCGGTTCGTCACGGCGTCGGTTGCGGGCACGAGGAGGGCGGCGCGCGAGGCGTGGGCGTCGTCGAGTGAGGCGGAGGGGATTTTCGGGCCGAAGCAGCCGATTGATCGGGCCTTGGGGCGTTATGAGGCGGATTTGGCCGTGCCGGCGGGGATCCTGGCGGAAGTGACGATGTTGAAGACCATTGCGGTGCTGTACGTGATGGATTTGCCGCGGCATATTCGCCGGCAGGATCGGGAGCGGGATCGGTTGTTCCGTGTAGCGGAGTATTTCAAGGAAGGGGCGCCCGGGGCGTTGGATCCGATGTACCGCAGGATGTACGCCCAGGCGGAGTCGGATGCGGGACGGTTGCGGGTCATCGTGGATCAGATCGCGTCGATGACGGAGTCGCGGGTGGAGCAGTTGGATCGGCAGATCGCGGGCGTTTCGGCGGCGTGGGGGTAGGCGGTCAGCCGACGAACCCGAATTCGATGGCGATGAGGGCGGCGATGAGGAAGATCACGGCGATGAGGATGGGGAAGCGCAGCATGTTCAGCGTGCCGTGGATGCGCGCGATGGCGGAGTCGGGGTTGGCGTCGGCGGCGTCGCCCATGAGCCGCAGCAGGGCGAACCAGAACATGGTGATGGTCACGGCCCACACGATCATGCAGTAGATGCACAGGGCGTGGATGTCGTAGACGGCTTGCCAGGCGAGCCAGAGGCAGAAGGCGGTGGCCAGGCCGAGGCCGGTGACGAAGGTGGCGCGGAACCAGCGGGGTAGGGCGGCGCTGACGAGCATGATGACGCCGATGGCCATGACGACGGCGAAGCCGGCGATGCCGAGCAGGGGGTTGGGGATGCCGAAGGCGGCGGCTTGTGGGCTGGTCATGACGGAGCTGCAGGTGAAGGATTCGCCGAAGGTGCAGGAGGGCACGTAGGAGGCGTTTTCGGCGAGCTCCATCTTTTCCACCGTCAGCGTCGTCGAGGAGACGAGTCCGATGAGCCCGCCGATGACGTACAGCCAGGCGAGAGGTGCCGGGGTGGTCCGGGCGGTCGGCGCGGTGCCGGTGGTCGGGCCGGTGGCGTCCGGGGTGTTCGTCGTGCCCGTGGTGCCTGTGGTGTGTGCGGTGTCAGGGGGGTTCGGGCTGTCCGGGCTGGCCGGGGGGTGGGCTGTCATGCGCGGTTCCTGGTCGGGGATGTGCGTGGTGGTTGGTGCGAGTTGGGGGCGGGGTCCGGGCGTCAGTCTTCGGCGTCGGGGATCTCGCAGAAGGACTCGAAATGGTCGTCGGTGTAGTACCAGACGTCGGGGTCATCCTCGGTCCCGCCGCCGACGACGATGCGTCGGGCGCCGCGGTGGTTGAGGCCCGGGGTGTCGACGGTGTATTCGCGGTAGTAGCTGCCGTGTTGCTTCGGCAGGACGCCTTCGTAGTTGCCGAAGTGCTTGCCGTCGTGGGCCGAGTGGATGTGGTCCTGGTTGGTCAGGATGCGGTCGACGACGTCGTCGGTCTGCGGCGGCAGCGTATCGATGGGACAGAGCCGGGTGCCATCGGCGTTGCCGGTGCTTTCGCCGCCGTCGTTGTCGCCGTTGCTGCGGTTGCCGTTGCCGCCACCGTTGCTGCGGTTGCCGTCGTTGCCCTTCGCGTTGTGCCCGTTGGCGCCGTTGCCGTTGCCGTCGGTTCCGTCGTCGGTTCCGCCGGTTCCGTCGATGCCCAGCCACGCCGCGGCCAGCGCCAGCACGAGGGCGCCGACGGTGGCGAGCGCGCCCTTGCCGCCCTTGCCTCGGTTGGTTTCGCCGCCGTTACTTCCGTCGCCGCTGCCGCCCTTGTTTCCGTCGGCGTTGCCGCCGCCGGCCCCTCCGGGGTTCCCGTTGTGTCCTGCCATGGGGGCATTTTCCCATGGGGTGGGCGTCGTAAAGCAATCGGTCCAAGTCCCCGGCGAAGCGATCCGGAGGCGCGGCTACGATGGTGGCCATGGCCAGAGGACGAATTCCCGACAGCGACATCGCGGCGATCCGCGAACGTACGCCGATCGAGGAGATCGTCGCGGAATACGTGCAGTTGAAACCGGGTGGCGCGGACTCGATGAAGGGGCTGTCGCCCTTCAAGGACGAGCGCACCCCGAGTTTCCACGTGCGCCCCAATCACGGGTACTACCACTGCTTTTCCACGGGCAAGGGCGGTGATGTCTTCAGTTTCCTGATGGAGATGGAGCACCTGACGTTCCCGGAGGCCGTGGAGGCGTGCGCGGAGCGGATCGGGTACCGCATCAACTACGAGGGCGGCGGCACCGGCAGGCGCGAGGAGCCGGGCACGCGGCAGCGGCTGATCGCGGCCAACCGTGAGGCGCAGAAGTTCTACTCCATGCAGTTGGGCAAGCCGGAGGCGGAGACCGCGCGGACGTTCCTCACCGACCGCGGGTTCACCATGGAGCAGGCCAAGCATTTCGGCTGCGGGTACGCCCCGGCGGGGTGGGACACGCTGACGAAGCATCTGCAGCGGCTGGGGTTCAGCTTCGAGGAGCTGGAGAAGGCGGGGCTGGCGCGGATGGGCCGGAAGGGGCCGATCGACCGGTTCCACCGGCGGCTGCTGTGGCCGATCCGCAACATCAGCGGCGACGTGATCGGTTTCGGTGCGCGCAAGCTTTACGACGACGACAACCTGGGCAAATACATGAACACGCCCGAGACGATGCTGTACAAGAAGTCGAAGGTGCTGTTCGGGCTGGATCACGCGAAGAAGTCGATCGCGGAGGAGCATCGGGCGGTGATCGTCGAGGGGTACACCGACGTCATGGCGATGCACGCCGCCGGGGTGACCACCGCGGTGGCGGCGTGCGGTACGGCGTTCGGCGATGAGCATCTGCAGCTGTTGCGGCGGTTGATGCTCGACGACAGTTTCTTCCGCGGCGAGTTGATCTACACCTTCGACGGCGACGAGGCCGGGCAGAAGGCCGCCATGCGCGCGTTCGAGGGCGAGCAGCAGTTCACCGGGCAGAGTTACGTGGCGGTGGCGCCGGAGGGCATGGACCCGTGCGATCTGCGGATGGAGCGGGGCGATGCGGCGGTGCGGGACCTGGTGGCGCAGCGGACGCCGCTGGTGGAGTTCGTGCTGCGGACGCTGCTGAGCGACTACGACATGACCACCCCGAACGGCCGCGTCGAGGGTTTGCGCCGGGTGGTGCCGGTGCTGGGCCAGATCCGCGATGCGGCGTTGCGCGACGAGTACGCACGCGAGGTCGCCGGTTGGGTCGGTTGGAACGACGAGGCGGAGTTGGTTCGTCGTGTTCGCGACGAGGCCCGCAATCCGTCGCGTGCGGACGGGCCGAGGCGGCGCCCGTTCCGGAAGCGTGATGAGGACGAGTACACGGGGCCGGGGTCGCCGGGCTTCGGCGGCGGGGCGGCCGCTGCGGGTGGCGGGGCGCCGGGCGGTGGTGCGGCGCGGCCGTTGCTGCCGTACCCGGATCCGCGGGACCCGGAATTGCACGTGCAGCGTGAGGCGATGAAGTTGGCGATCCAGGAGCCGGTGATCACCGGCCCGATGTTCGACGCCCTGTCGCCGGATACGTTCCCGCATCCGACGTATCGGGCGTTGTTCGACGCCACGCAGAAGGCGGGAGGGGTGGCGTCGCAAAGCGGTGGCGCGCCGTGGGTGACGGCCCTGCTGGGGCAGCTCGACGATGCCGTGGGCCGCGCCCTGGTCACGGAGCTCGGGGTGGAGGAAATCCGCGTCGATGCCGAGCAGCTGCGCGCGTACTCGTCGTCGGTGCTGGCGCGGCTGCAGGAGGTGTGGGTCGGCGGGCAGGTGGCGCAGGTGAAGTCGATGCTCGCCCGCATGCGGCCCGCCGACGACGAAGCCGCCTACCGGCAAATGTTCGCCGACCTGCTGGCCCTCGAGGACTACCGCCGCGAGCTGTTGGCGGAGTCGCTCAAGGTGCAGGTCGACTGAGGGGGAGCGGGCGGCCATTCCGGTGGTTCGGGAGGTCCGGGAAATCCTGGTTGGCTCACGTTGCGACGCCTCCGGGGCGGGTCAGGGTTCGAGTGTGCTCGCCGCGGCCCAGTTGATGGCCGCTGCGACGGCGGCGATGGGGATGCCGAAGATGAACGCTCCCGGGTAGGGCGCGGCCACGCCGTCGCCGATGCCGAAGCCCCAGGTGGCCACCAACAGGACGGCGATGGCCAACGACGCGCCGGCGATGGCCGTCACCACGCCCAGGGATGCGGTCACCGTGCCCAGCGCCGCGCCGATGGCGGCGGCCATGAGGAAGCAGACGAGGAACACCAGGAGAGTGGTCGCCCACGTCCACGCTGCGGTGCCGGCGTCGTCGACCAGGTACGGTTCGCCGTTGGTGTCCGTGAAAGGCGCGCTTCCGGCGGCGACGACGAAGGAGTCGTATCGCGTGTACCAGGGGGAGTTTCGCCAACTGAGCCACGTGCTTGCGGTGGCGACGGCCGCCAGCGCGAGGCTCCATGCGGCGGCGACGGATGCGAATCCGGCGAACCAGGTGGTTGCCGACACGTCCAGGGCGCGGACGGCGCGTACCCGGTGTGCGGCGATGCCGAAGAGGACGGCCGTCGACACCAGCGCCAGCATGTTCCAGATGAACCCGTCCCCCGCCGCGAACCTGCCGACCGCGAGGAAGAACGCGGTGGCGGCGAAGCCGATGAGCAATTCCCGTCGGGAGGGGGAGACGAAGGCGGTGATGGCGTTTTTCATGGCTAGTTCCTCGTGGTTTCGGGGGTGCGGGAGGTCGGGGTGGGGGTGGCGGTGTCGGGGCCGTCGGGTGCGCCGTGGAGGGCGAGGAGGTCGATCAGCTCGCCGTCTTCGGGTTCGGTGACGGTGACGCCTTCGGCGATGGCTCGTCGTGAAGCCGAACAGGACAGGGGGTGCGACAGCGTGACTTCCGCGATGCCGCCGAGGTGCTTCGCGGACGCGCGCGGCGTTTCGCCGGCGATGACGTCGACCATGGCCGAGGGGCCGCGCAGCGTGGGGAAGCCCGAGCGCGCGGCGTCGAGGGCGATCGGGCCGACGACGATGCCGGAGTCGGCGATGGTGGTCACGTCGTCGACGAGTCCCGCGAGGTCCTCGGAGCGGTGCGAGGTGAGCACGAGGCACAGGTCCGGGCGGTCGCCCGCGACCGCGATGACGTGGTCGCGCAGGGCACGGCGGAGACCGACGTCCAGGCCGGTGAAGGGCTCGTCGAGCAATATCGCGTCGGCGCCGGAAGACAGTGCCGTGGCGACCGAGAGGAGCTGGCGCCGCCCTGCGCTCAGTGTTGCGGTGCGGGTGCGTGCGCCGATGCCGGCGGCGGCGAGAACCTCCAGGGCGAGTTCGCGGTCGAGGCCCGGATGCCCGACGGCGGCGACGTCGAGATGCTGCCCGGCCGTGGCGCCCGCGAATCGAACGTCCGGTGCGACGCGGGCCAGCGCGGTGGTGCCCGGGCCGTGCACGGTGCCGGCGGTGACGCGCATGTGGTGGGCCAGTACCCGGAGCAGCGTCGTCTTGCCCACGCCGTTGCGCCCGATGACGCCGTGGATGCCGGGGCCGAGTTCAACGCTCGCCCGATCGAGGATGGTGTGGCCGCGGCGCCGTACGACGACGTCGGAGATTCCGATGGTCATTTCCTCTTCCTTTCTTCGGCGATCAGCCCGTCCAGCGTGGCGTCGTCGAGACCCAGTGCGCGCGCTTCGGCGAGCAGGGGACGGATGAACTCTTCGGCCAGTGCCGCCCGGCGGCGGGCCAGCACCATGTCGCGCGCGCCGGGGACGACGAACATGCCCAGGCCGCGGCGTTTTTCCAGAAGACCGTCGGCGACGAGTTCGGCGAGGGCCTTTCCGGAGGTCGTGGGGTTGACGGAGTGGAAGGCGGACAGCTCGTTGGTCGACGGAGCGCGGTCGCCTTCCCTTAACGCGCCGCTGCCGATGTGATCGCGGAGCTCGGCGGCGATGCGCGCGTAGATCGGGCGGGGATCGGCCATGAGCACCTCCTTTGGTTCATGGGTTAACCACCTATGTGGTGAACCCCTTAACCGTGACTTTAGGCATGCGAAAGCCCCGACACAAGGGGGTTTGCGGAAAATCCTTGCGCCGGGGCTACGGCGGCACCGAGGGCGGGGCCGGGGCCGAATCCGGGGGCGTGATGGCTACGATGGCGTGGCCTGGCCCAAATCCGGGAGTGTGATGGATGCGGTGGCGTCGCTTGGGCCGAATCCCGGGTCAGTAGCCCCGGCGGATCCACTCCTCGAGATGCGGCGCCTCGCGGCCGATGGTGGTGTGGTCGCCGTGGCCGGTGCGGACGATGGTGTCCTCCGGCAGGGTCAGCAGGTTGTCGCGGATCGAGTCGATGATGGTGTCGAAGTCCGAGTAGGACCGGCCGGTCGCGCCGGGCCCGCCGGAAAACAGGGTGTCGCCGGAGAACAGCTCGCCGGCTTCGGGCACGTACAGGCAGCAGGACCCGGGGGAGTGGCCCGGGGTGTTGACGACGACGACCTCGGTGCCGGCGACTTCGAGCTTTTGGCCGTGCGTCAGGGTGTCGTGGCCCAGGTCGCCCCACGTCTGCTCCCACAGCATCTGGTCGCCGGGGTGGACGAGGATCGGGGCGTCGAGCTTCTCGGACAGTTCGGGGGCGACGGTGATGTGGTCGTTGTGCGCGTGGGTGCACACGATGGCCTTCACGCGGCGGCCGGCGACGGCGTCGATGATCGGCTGGGCGGTGTGCGCGGCGTCGACGACGATGACTTCGTCGTCGTTGCCGAAGACCCAGATGTTGTTGTCGACGTCCCATTCGCCGCCGTCGAGGGCGAACGTGCCGGACGTGACGACGTGGTCGATGAGCAGGTCGCCCTGCTTTCGGATGCGGTTGGCGGCGTCGTGCGAATCGGTGCTCATTGGTGCTCTCTTCCGGTTGTCGAAAGGGATGGTGCGGTGGGGAGGGGGGCGGACGGGCTACAGCGTCACGACCGACCGCAGGACCTTGCCGGCCTTCATGGTGTCGAATGCTTCCTCGACGTCGTTCAGGTCGATGCGTTCGGTGACGAAGTCGCCCAGCGGCAGGCGGTCGTCGAGGGACAGGTCGACGAGCATGGGGAAGTCGCGTTCCGGCAGGCAGTCGCCGTACCAGCTCGACTTCAGGGAGCCGCCGCGGCCGAAGACGTCGAGCAGCGGCACCTCGAGGTTCATCGTCGGCGAGGGTACGCCGACGAGGACGACGCGGCCGGCGAGGTCGCGGGCGTAGAACGCCTGAACGTAGGTTTCGGGGCGGCCGACGGCGTCGATGACGACGTCGGCGCCGAAGCCGCCGGTGAGTTCCCGGATTTGCTTGACGACGGGGTCGTCTTCGCCGGTGGCGTCGGGTGCGGTGGCGGCGAGTTCCTTGGAGTTGATGACCTCGGTGGCGCCGAACTCGCGGGCGGTGGCGAGCTTGTCGTCGGAGATATCGACGGCAATGATCGTCGTCGCTCCGGCCAGCTTCGCGCCGGCGATGGCGGCGGTGCCGACGCCGCCGCAGCCGATCACGGCGACGGATTCGCCGCGGGTGACTTCGCCGGTGTTGATCGCGGCGCCGATGCCGGCCATGACGCCGCAGCCGAGCAGGCCGGCGACGGCGGGGTCGGCGGAGGGGTCGACCTTGGTGCACTGGCCTTCGTGGACGAGCGTCGCGTCGGAGAAGGCACCGATGCCCAGGGCCGGGGTCAGCTCGGTGCCGTCGGCAAGCGTCATGGGCTTGGATGCGTTGTGGGTGTCGAAGCAGTACTTCGGTTCGCCCTTCTTGCAGGCGCGGCACTGGCCGCACACGGCGCGCCAGTTGAGGACGACGAAGTCGCCGACCTTGACGTGGGTGACGGCGTCTCCGACCTCGGAGACGATGCCGGCGGCCTCGTGGCCGAGGAGGAAGGGGTAGTCGTCGACGATGTCGCCGTCGCGGTAGGCCAGGTCGGTGTGGCAGACGCCGCAGGCCTGGACGTCGACGATGACGTCGTTGGCGCCGGGGGCGGGGATGACGATGTCGACCATCTCCACCGGGGCGCCCTTCGAGCGGGCGATGACGCCGCGCACGGTGCGGTGGGCGCCCGCGGCGGAAGCGGCGTCGGCGGTTCCGGCGGCGCCTTCGGGGTTGTCGGAAGCTGTCCGGGGCTGGTTCGCGTCGTTGTCGGTCATGCGTCCCAGCGTAGGGAGACTTCCGGAACCATGCCCGCAGCCCGGCTCACCGCCGCATCGGCGCGGCGAAGAATTCCACCTCGTGCCAGGACGACAGTCGGAAGGCCCGGTCCATGGCGGCGCGTTCGGTGGTGGTGGCGGTGGTGGCGTGGCGGGAGCAGATGTCGATGGCCTTGGTGGTGTCGGCGTCGAAGGATTCGTCGGCGTAGGTGTCGAGCCATCGCGAGTACGGGTGGCTGGGGTGGTTGAGGGCGATGAGACGGTGGCCGATGTCGCGGTAGAGCCAGAAGCAGGGGAGGACGGCGGCGATGAGTTCGCCGTAGGAGCCGCGGGCGGCGGTGGCGACGAGGTGGTCGACGTAGGCGCGGGTGACCGGGGACGCATCGATGGCGCCGGCCCCGGTGTCGCCGGCGTCGTCGCCGAGGAAGCTGCGGTGCAGTTCCATTTCGCCGGCGAGGGCGCCGTGGGCGGCGTAGGACCAGAACATCTGCTCGTCCTGCGTCGGCGCCAGCGCGGATGCGGCGGCCAGGGCGCGGGCGTAGCCGTTGAGGTACAGGGCGTCTTGGGCGAGGTAGAAGCGGAAGGCTTCTTCGGGCAGGGTGCCGGAACCGAGGCCCTTGACGAAGTCGAGGTCGTCGATGGCGTCGCGGAGGTCGGCGATCGATTCCCACCACTGGTCGGCGATGGTGGCGGCGTTGGGGGCGAGGCCGCGTTCCCACAGTTGCGCGAAGTGGTGGATGGGGCCGCTGCCGTGTCCGACGTGGAGTTCGTCGGCGTGACGCAGGGAGGAGGTCATCCAGGACTTGGCGGTGTCGACGGCGAGCACGGGGTCGCCGGTGCGGGGCCACAGGGCGGCGATGGCCGCGGAGATGGAGCAGCCGGTGCCGTGGGTGTTGCGGGTGTCGATGCGGGGGCCGGTGAAGCGTTCGGCGGAGCCGTCGGGGCGGACGAGGGCGTCGATGACGGTGTCGTCGGTGAGGTGGCCGCCCTTGGCCAGGACGAGGACGTCGTGGGCGGCGGCGACGCCGTGGGCTTGGTCGAGGGCTTCGCCGGCGGTGGTGGCGGGGGCGGTGCCGGCGAGGACGGCCAGTTCGGGGATGTTGGGGGTGACCAGGTCGACGTGGCGCAGCAGGTCGTGCAGGGCTTTTTCGGCGTCGGCCTTGAGCAGTCGGTCGCCGGAGGTGGCGACCATGACGGGGTCGAGGACGACGATGGGGGCGGGCGTGCCCTCGGGGGAGATCGTGCCGTCGACGGATTCGCCGGAAGCCCCGTCGTCGGAGTGGCTGGTGCGCTTGGGCAGCGTGTCGAGCCAGTCGGCGACTTCGGCGATGATGGGCGCGTCGAAAAGCATGCCGATTTTGATGGCGTCGATGGTGACGTCATCGGACACCGCATCGAGTTGGGAGCGCAGGAATTCGATCGGCGGCACGTGGACGTCGCGGACCCCGGTGGTGTTCTGGCTGACGAGGGCGGTGACGACGCCCATGCCGTAGGCGCCGTGGGCGGAGAAGGCCTTCAGGTCGGCTTGCAGGCCGGCGCCGCCGCTGGGGTCGGTGCCGGCGATGGACAGCACGCGGGGGATGCGGCCGGTGACGGAGGCGCCGCAGGTGATGCAGCCGCCGTTCCAGTCGTCGGGGAACTGCCGGTATGCGGGTGTGCGTGCGTCGCCCATTGCAACATCCTTTCGCCGGTGTTGGCCGGATCAAGTTCGGCGGGTGTGTTCTCAGCCCGGTCCGTCGCGGGCACCCCGTGTCGCGCGTCACGTTAGCAAAGGTTGGGGGTTGCTTTGCGACGTCGTCCGTGGTGCCGGTCCGGCGTGCGGGTGCGGGCGCTGGTGGGGTGTGTAGCGCAGTTTCGCAATGCTCGGCGGTGGGGTGGAAATGCCGCGTGACCTGCTGATTTGGTGTCCATATGCGATCTGGGTAGAGTAATGATCCGTTGCACGGAGACGTGCCGGAGATATTCCTCCATAGCTCAATGGCAGAGCATTCGACTGTTAATCGAAGGGTTGCTGGTTCGAGTCCAGCTGGAGGAGCCAAAACAGCAGGTCAGAGGGTAAAACCTCCGGCCTGCTTTCGTCTTTTCGGTCGAAAAGGACCATTAAAGGACCGAAAAATGCAGGATTAATCCCCGCGCCGGGTGGCCGGGGTTTTCCCGTCGGCAGTCGCGCACGGTCAGATTGGGCATGAATCGTCAGTGGTCGCGCACGGTCAGGTCGGACATGAATCAGCGGTCGCGGACGATCAAGTCGGACATGAAGAGGAAGCCGTCGAGCACGACGGTCAGTCCGTTGGCCGGTGCGGATGACGAGGTCTTGTTCTTCACTTCGCCGAGCAGCGCCGTCGTGTCGTCGACGATGGCGGTGCCGGGCGGGACGATGATTTTCGCGTCGGAACAGAGGGCCTGGAAATCCAGGACGATCCGCTCGGCGGGCCAATCTGCCTGGCGCAGGTCGAGTTTCACCTCGCCGAGCAGGGCCCACCATGTGGTGTCGGCGCGCGGGGCCCAGCGTCCGGTGAACTTCTTGTCGGACAGCAGGGCGGGGCGTCCCTCTTGCCGGTCGGAGTCCGGGGTCCGGCCGATGAGCTCCAGGCCGTGGCCGGTGCGGCCCTCCGGGCGCGGTCGGTAGGGGTCGGGTTGGCGGTAGGGGTTGTCGCTCCGGGCGGTGCGCAGCGGATCCGGGGCGGGGGCGGTGTCGGCGGGGCGGGCCGATTCGATCCGTTCCAGGCGTCCCGCGATGGCGTCGAGTTCGGGGGAGTCGTCGGCGAGTTCGTCGTCCCATACCCGTGCGCAGAGCTCGTCGTACTCCCCGATGCTCAGTTCCGCGCGTCCGACGGCGGTTTCGAGCCTGGATTGGAGATGTTCGCGGCGCTCGTGGGGCGTTCCGGGGTTGGTCATGGGGTCGAAATTACCCGCTTCGGGGCCTTCTCGGTGGGGTCGGCGCGGGGGCGGACGGCGACTGCGTGGACGTCGTCAAGCCTCTGAACTGCGATGATGTGGGCGTAGCCGCAACTTAACGGGAAGTTCATCTTCCACCAATGTGATTTCCACCCTCGTTACCTACCCTGGCGTGTGCCCGGCAGGGGGAAGCTGTCGGGCGGAACAGGAGCCACGTTGCGTACCACGACCGCGACCACTGACCGAAACCCTCTGATCCGGGATGGGGAGGTGGTGGCCGCGGGCGCGACGTCGCACGGCGCCACCATCGATTCCACCCTGCCCGCAGGCGGGTCCGACGATGCCGGACGCCGGGACACGGCGCTGCGCACCTACGTGCTGGACACGTCGGTGCTGTTGTCCGACCCGCACGCGCTGCGGAAGTTCGCCGAGCACTCCGTCGTGCTGCCGTTGGTGGTGATCAACGAACTGGAGGCCAAGCGGCACCACCCCGAGTTGGGCTGGTTCGCCCGGACGGCGTTGCGCCAGCTCGAGGAGCTGCGGCACCGTCACGAGCGCCTGGATCTGCCGGTGCCCGCCAACAATGAGGGCGGCACGCTGCAGGTGGAGCTCAATCACACGGACCCGTCGGTGTTGCCGGCGGGTTTTCGCAATGATGCCAACGATCACCGTATTTTGGCCTGCGCCCTGAATTTCCGGGGGGAGGGCCGGGACACGGTGTTGGTGACCAAGGACATTCCGCTGCGGGTCAAGGCCGGTGCGGTGGGGTTGCCGGCCGACGAATATCACGCGCAGGATGTGGTGGTCACCGGCTACACGGGGTTGGCGCAGGTGGGGGTGGCGTCGGAGGACATAGATTCGTTGTTCCGCAACGGGTTCGTCGAGCTTTCCGACGATGCCGTCACCGAGGAAGGCGCGCCCGTGTCGGAGCTGCCGGTGCATTGCGGGGTGCAGTTGACCGCGGGGTCGCAGTCGGCGTTGGGCCGCATCGTGCCGGGTGGTGCGGTTCGGCTGGTTCGCGGGGATGTGGAGGCCTTCGGTCTGCGGGGCCGTTCCGCGGAGCAGCGCATCGCGCTTGATCTGCTTCTCGACGACGAGGTCGGGATCGTTTCGCTCGGCGGCCGCGCGGGCACGGGCAAGTCCGCGTTGGCGTTGTGCGCCGGCCTGGAGGCGGTGTTGGAGCATGGCCGGCATCGCAAGATCGTCGTGTTCCGGCCGCTGTACGCGGTGGGCGGGCAGAATCTCGGTTATTTGCCGGGGTCGGAGAGCGAGAAGATGAATCCGTGGGCCCAGGCGGTGTACGACACGTTGGAGGGCCTGGTCAGCGAGAACGTCATGGACGAGATCCAGGCGCGGGGGATGCTCGAGGTGCTGCCGTTGACGCACATCCGCGGCCGCAGCCTTCACGACAGTTTCGTCATCGTCGACGAGGCGCAGTCGTTGGAGCGCAACGTGTTGCTGACGGTGTTGTCGCGCCTCGGCTCGAATTCGCGGGTGGTGCTCACCCATGATGTCGCGCAGCGCGACAACCTGCGGGTCGGGCGGCATGACGGTGTTGCGGCGATCATCGAGAAGCTCAAGGGCAACGCGTTGTTCGGGCACGTGACCTTGCAGCGGTCGGAGCGGTCGCGCATCGCCGAGTTGGTGACCAACCTGCTGGAAGAGGGGTAGGACGGGTTTTCCGGGACTCGGGGAAAAACCTCCCGCGTCGGCGACTCGGGCGCTATCGTACGTTCCATGAATGATTCGGTTCGCAAAACTGAGGTTCTGATCGTCGGCGCGGGTTTTTCCGGCATCACCGCCGGTGTCCGTCTTCTGCGTGAGGGGATCGAGGATTTCCAGATCATCGATCGTGGTCACGAGGTGGGCGGCACGTGGCGCGACAACACGTATCCGGGTGCGGCGTGTGACGTGCCCAGTCATCTGTATTCGTTGTCGTTCGCGCAGGACTTCGATTGGTCCCGCAGTTTCGGCACGCAGCCGGAGATCGCCGATTACCAGCGCAGCGTCGCGGTTCAGCAGGGTTTGTACCCGCATATCCGGTTCCGAACGGAGATGGTCGACGCCCGGTGGGATGATGCGGCGGGCCGGTGGTTGGTGACGACTCGCGAGTTTCCGCATGTGCTTGACGACGCCGACGGGCGCACCGCAGTGGCCACGTCGGGGGAGTTGGCCGACAAGGTGTTCGGCGGCGACGCCGACGGGGGTGCACGGGATGGGGAGGTCGCGACTGCGGAGCCGAAGACCACGACGTGGTCGGCCCGTGAGCTCGTTCTCGGCGTCGGTGCGTTGTGCGAGCCGCGGCTGCCGGACATCGAGGGGATCGGCGGGTTCGAGGGCACTGTCTTCCATTCGTCGCGCTGGGATCATGATGTGGATTTGCGCGGCAAGCGGGTGGCGGTGATCGGCACGGGGGCTTCGGCGATCCAGATCATCCCGAAGATCGCCCCGATCGTCGGGCATCTGGACGTCTACCAGCGCACCGCCCCGTATGTGATTCCGCGGCTGGATCGTTCCTATGCCGGGTGGGAGCGGGCGGCGTTGCGCAACGTGCCGGGGCTGCGTCGGGTTGTTCGAGCGCAGGACTGGTTCTTCCGTGAGCTGCAGATTCCGGGGCTGACGAAGAACGACGCGTTGATGGCCCCGATCAAGGGGGTGTCGCTGGCGATGTTGCGGGCGCAGGTCCGGGACCGGAAGCTGCGGGAGAAGCTGACTCCGAAGTTCACCATCGGCTGCAAGCGCATGCTGATCTCGAACACGTATTACCCGGCGATCGCCCGGGACAACGTCGAGTTGGTCACCGATCCGATTCAGCGGGTCAACGCCCATTCGATCACGACGGCGGATGGCACGGAGCGTCCGATCGACGTGCTCATCGTCTGCACGGGTTTCCACGTCACCGACTCGCCGACGTTCGAGTTGGTCCACGGGCGTGACGGCGAGTCGCTGGCCGAGGCGTGGCGCCGCGAGGGCATGAGCGCCCACAAGGGCACCACCATTCACGGTTACCCGAACTTGTCGGTCCTCATGGGCCCGGCGACGGGCCTGGGGCATTCGTCGATGATCTACATGATCGAATCCCAGGCGAATTACTTCATGGACATGCTCCGGACTAAGCGCCGCCACGGTGCCGATGTCGCGGAGGTGTCGGAGCGCGCCCAGGGCGAGTGGAACGACTGGATTCGCAAGCGCCTGCCGGACACGGTGTGGGTCAGCGGTTGCGGTTCGTGGTACCTCGACGATCACGGCAATGCGCCGGCGGTGTGGCCGAGCTGGACGTGGAAATTCCGGTTGAAGACGAAGAAGTTCGACGCGTCGTCGTATGACCTGCGGGTGGCCCGGCCGGCGCTGGAACCGAGCCGCTAGCGCGCCATAGGAGACTCGAAGGGCGCGGGACCGGTTCGGTTCCGCGCCCTTTCGTGTGCCCGCCCCGGGGGGCCAGGTGGCGGGCCGGCGGTGATCCGTTGGTGGCCCTGTAATGGGACGGTGATGGCCCGGTGGTGGGCCGGTCAGATTCGGGCGCTGCGGCGGATGCAGGCCGCGACGGTGTCGCCGTCGTCGACCATCGGCACGTGTCCCAGGCCGGGCAGCAGATGCAGTGGCACCTCGGGCAGCACGTCGTGGTGGCGCTTCCAACCGCGGATGAGGGTCAGGTCCGTGGTGCCCCAGTACACCGTCTGGGCGGCGTCGCCGACGGACGGGGAATAGATGAAATCGGCGGCCAAGCCGTGGTCGATGACCGTGTTGCGCAGCATGTTCTTCGCGTCGCGGACGACGGCGTCGGGGTCGAGGCGCCAGGGCTTCGCCGAAAACATGCCGAACATCGAGGTGCGGCCGATCGCGGTTTTGGCCATGGCCGGCAGCACGGGCTTCAGGATCCGGCCGATGGCGCGCAGCGCGAGGAACTGCGCGACCGTGCGGCGCTGATCCCAGGGGCCGTGGAAGAACCCGGCCGGGTTGAACGCCGTCGCCGTCGCCGCGTGGCCGCGCCGGGCCAGCTCCAGCGCGAAGTATCCGCCCAGCGAATTGCCCGCCACGTGGGGCTTCTCCCCGTCGGTCGAAACTTCGCGCAGGAAGGCGGCGAGTTCGTCGATCATCCTGTCGACGATGTCGTCGTCAAGCGAATCGGGATTCGGCGTCTCGCCGTGTCCCGGCAAGTCGATGGTGACCACCCGGAAGTGGTCGACGAGCCCGGGCAGCACGTCGTCCCAGGCGTGCCGTGAATGGCAGATGCCGTGGATGAGCACCAGCGTCGGTCCTTCGCCGTGGATGGAGTGGGCGATCGGCGACGAGGAGGCGTCGGCGTGGTTGGCGTCGGATTTCTGCGTCATGCGCGACAGGGTATTGGACACGAAACGAAAATGCGGCGGTTCGGCGGAAACCGCCGCGGAGAAGGTGGGGCCGCCGGTGCTCGAGGTCGCTCACGCGGTCGCGGGTGTTCGGCTGAACCGCCGCCCCCGTCGGGTCAGTTCGTCAGTTCTTGGTGGTGCCCGTCTTCGTGGTGCCCTCCAGGCGGCGGCGCGCCGGGAAATCGTCGGCGGCGACGGTGGCCTGGAGGGTGGCGTAGTCCGCGTAGGACGACGTCGCGCCGAAGGAACGGACGGCCAGCGACCCGGCGGCGGTGCCCAGGGCGACGGCCCGTTCGAAGCTGCCGCCGCGGGCGAGTTCTGCGGCGATGGTGCCGGCGAAGGCGTCGCCGGCGCCGGTGGTGTCGACGATGTCCTCGGCGGGGACCTTCAGCGACGGCTGGTGCCACACGATGCCGTCGCCGCCGTCGACTACGGCGCGGGCGTAGACGCTGCCTTCGTCGCCCAGGGAGATGATCACCGACGGGCAGTACTGCAGCAGCGAGTCGATCTGGCCGGCCAGGTCGCCGCGGCGGATGCCTTCGGAGGCGCCGAGCTTGCGCAGCACTTCCCATGCTTCGGTGGCGTTGACGATGAGCGGGTCGGCGCTGTCGATGAGCGTCGGCGTCACCACGGTGACGGGCGCGAGGTTGAGGATGAATCGGGTGCCGTGCAGGTTGGCGATCATGCCGAGCTGTTCGGTGGCGTCGGGGCGCAGTTCGCCCTGGGCGAGGAGGACGTCGGCTCCGGTGATTTCGTCGGTGAAGTCCGTCGGCTCGGTGACGGTGTTGGCGCCGCGGGTGACGAACACCATGTGGTGGCCGTCGGGCGTCGCCGCGATGTAGGCGGAGCCGGTCGGTTCGTCCCAGGTGGTGCGCACGGAGTGGGTGTCGACGCCGTGGGCGGCCAGTTCCGCCAGGACGAGGTCGGCGGCGGGGTCTTCGCCGACGGTGCCGGCCATGATGGCGCGGACGTCGGCGTGGGCGACGGCGGATGCCTGGTTGGCGCCCTTGCCGCCGAGGGACAGCGAGCTGTCGTCGACGATCGCCGATTCGCCGGGGGCGGGGAACTCGGGGACGCGGGCGAGGGCGTCCTGGTGGAGGGATCCGCAGATCACCACGGTCGGCTCACCGGGGTCGGCATCCGGCATCAGGCGCTCGACGGTGGCGTCGATGGGCTGGATGGTGCGGTGCGTGCCGGGGCGGCGGTGGTCGTTCTGCATACCCTCAACTTTGCCATGAGCGGCGGAAACGCGCCCGGGGGAGCGGTGCCCGTGCTTTGCGACGTCCATGTCCGCGTCGTCCGCCGGGCTTGGTAGATTGAGCCGGTGCGCATACGCGGGCGTTTCCCGTTTTCGGGGTCGTTTCGCTTTCGCCCCTGTAGCTCAGTCGGTTAGAGCCGTGGACTCATAATCCATAGGTCGCGGGTTCGAGCCCCGCCGGGGGCACGGTGACGCATGCCGCCCCGCCGGTTGGTTCCGGTGGGGCGGTGGTCGTCGAGGGGGAGTGTGGTTCTACTTCACGGGTGCGTCGGTGGGGGCTTCGGCATCGGATTCCGCGTGGCTGCGGCGCACCATCAGGGCGCAGACGAAGCCGATGGTCAGGGCCGCGACCGCCGAGAACAGCGACAACCTGGTCGCGTCGGCGAAGAGCTTGGACAGCGGCGCGATGATGTCGGCGGGAGCGCCCTGGGCCCGCAGCGCATTGAGCAGTCCGCCCGCCGAATCCGACAGCGGTTCGGCGAAGTGGGCCACAGATGACGGGAGGTCGCCGGCGTTGGTCCGGATGCCCACCGTCAGCATCGCCCCGGCGAGTGCGGCGCCGAGCGCGGAGCCGACCTGCCGGATGGTCGACTGGGTGGCGGAGGCCTGTCCCGACAGCGATTCCGGGATGTCGCCGAGCACCAGCGACGTCAGCTGCGCCGAGGCCAGGCCCAGGCCCAGGCCGTAGATCGTCAGGGCCACGACGACGAGCCACAGCGGCTGCTCGGGGCGTTCCTCCGCCGCCAGTTGCAGGGCGCCGAAGACCTCCAGGCCCAGGCCGAGCAGCACCACGCCGGGGGCTCCGATGCGTGCGGCGAGGTGGCGGGCCATGGCGCCGGACAGGAATGCGCCGAGGGCCATGCCGGCGAGGATGACGCCGGTGACCACGGTCGACAGTCCGACGGCGGAGATCAGATACAGCGGGAGGACGAAGACCAGGGCGAATTCGCCGATGGCGACCATCAGCGCCGTCGCGTTGCCCCAGCTGAAGGTGGGGTAGCGGAACATGCCCAGTTCCAGCAGGACGGGCGCGTCGGCCCTGGACCGGGACTTTTCGACGAAAACGAAGGCGGTCAGGGACACCGTCGCGATGACCAGGGCGATGCCCGCGGCCGAGGGGAAGTTGGCCGGCCAGTCGAGCGGGCCGATGGAGAAGGGGCGGATCTGGGTGAAGAAGCCGATCTTGGGGCCTTCGATGATGCCGAAGACCAGGGTGCCGAAGCCGACTGCCGACAGCACGAAGCCCGCCACGTCGAACCGTCGGATCCGGAGCAATGTGGTGTCGTCTTCGTTCTCGTCGTCCACGTCGCTTGCACGGCGGTCGTCGTCGGTCGGGCGTGCCGCGGCACGATGGGCGGTGTCGTCGGCGGAGGAGTCGTCGTCACGCGCCGAGGTTTCCGGCACCACCGCCAGACCCGCGACGATGAGGGCGACGCCGATGGGGACGTTGACCCAGAAAATCGATTCCCAGCCGATGTTTTCGGTGAGCAGGCCGCCGGCGAGGGGGCCGATGGCGGCGGCACCGGCCATCACCGCGCCCCACACGCCGAAGGCGGCGGCACGTTCGCGGCCCCGGAAGACCACGTTGACCGTCGACAGCGTCGACGGCAGAATCGCCGCACCACCCAGGCCCTGGATCACGCGGGCGCCGATGAGCGACCCGCCGCCGGTGGCCAGGGCCGCCATCACCGAACCGACGGTGAACAGGGCGACGCCGACGAGGAACAGCCTGCGACGGCCCGCGAAGTCGCCGATGCGTCCGGCGGTGAGCAGGAAGGCGGCGAAGACCACCGCGTAGAGGCTGGTCACCCACTGGGCTCCGGCCAAGTCCAGGCCGAGCTCCCGGATGATGGTGGGCATGGAGACGCCGACGATGGTGCCGTCCAGGACCACCAGGCCGAGGCCGCAGGCGAGGACCGCCAACGCCGCCCAGCGGCGGGGATAGGGGGATTCGGTGGTGCCCGGGCGCCGCTCCGGGGTGCCGGTGCGGTCGCCGGCGGCGCCTGATGTCGTGGTCATGTCCATCACGCTATGCCCCGGAAACGGCCGTGGACATCAATGGAAAGTGTGAACTTTTCGGCGCGGTTGGACGGCGCCATTTGCCGGGTGCGCGCTCAATCCGAGGTTGGCCGGCCCTCCGGATCATCGTTCGCGCCGTTGTCCGAGCGGGAATCGGATCCGTCCGAGTTGCCCGAGCTGGCCGAGTTGGCCGACCCGTTGCCGCCCGAGCCGGCCGATCCGTTGCCGCCCGTCGAGCTCTTGGAGTTCCAGCGGAAGAAGTTCCACAGGCGGTGGTTGGGGTCGCGCTGGTAGTCGCGTTCCTGGTAGTCGAACACGGGCAGGCCCCAGCCGCGCCAGATGGACAGGAGGCGGGTGACGAAGGCGACGGTCACCGACGTGATGATCGTCGCCGTTTCGGAGGCGCCCATCCAATCCAGGGCGAAGTAGACGACCGTCGCGAACAGCGCGATGGAGGCGTAGAGCTCCTTCTGGAACACCAGGGGCACGCGGTCGCACAGCAGATCGCGCAGCACGCCGCCGAAGACGCCGGTGAGCACCGCCGCCACCACGGCGATGATGAAGCCGTATCCCATCTCCAGGGCGATGCGGATGCCGATCACCGCGAAGGCGGACAGGCCCACCGCGTCGAGGACCAGGAACAGCACCCGGAAGTGCTCCATGAGGAAGGAGATGGACACCGTCAAAATCGCGGCGCCGATGATGAGCAGCAGGTATTGCGGATCTTCGACCCACACCAGCGGATAGTGGCCCAATATCAGGTCGCGGATGGTGCCGCCGCCGATGGCGGTGACGCAGGCGATGGTGGATACGCCGAAGAGGTCCATTTTCTGGCGTCCGGCGGCCAGCGCGCCGGTCATGCCTTCGGCGGTGATGCCGATGACCCACAACACATGGAGCAGCATGGTTCAACGGTAGACCATCGGGGCGCGGGTGTCGGCGGGTACGTCGCGTCGGTTCCAGCGGCAGTTCCAGCGGAGGTCTCCGGGCCGTTTGTTGACAGACCAATCTGTCTGCTTCTAGTCTGTCGGCCATGTCGATGATGCTCACTCGCAGGCTCTGGTTGGACCAGGGCCACGTGCACGGGGACATGTGTCCGCGCCCCGTGACCTTCGTCTGATCGATCCGCCCGCCGCCGACGTCGGCACCGGCGGATCCCCGTATCCTGCACCGCGCGTCACCTCGCGCACCCCCGCACCCCGATCGCGTTCGCGCCCGCGCCCATCCGTGCCGGCGAACGCGCGATGTCGCGGGCTCATCAGAAAGGCTCTACCGTGAGCACCTCTTCTTCGGCGACCGATCATCGCCGCTTTCTCCCTTCGTGGGTTCCTTCTTGGGCCACCGGTTTCGGGGCCCAGGTCATCTATGGCCTCATCATCGGCCTGATCCTCGGTTTCGTCGCCCGCGGCACGGCGGAAGGGTCCGGGCTGCGCGCCGTGCTCGATTCCGTCGGCGGCGCGTACGTGCAGCTGCTCAAGTTGATGGTTCCGCCGTTGGTGGTCACCGCGGTGATCACGTCGGTGGCCAATCTGCGCAAGGTCACCAATGCCGCGCGCCTGGCCTTGTCGACGTTGCTGTGGTTCGCGGCCACGTCCTTCGCGTCGGTGGTCGCCGGCATCCTCATCGGCGTGTGGCTCAAGCCCGGCATCGGCTCCTCCGTCGACGCCGCCGCCGCGGAGGCCCCGTCGTCGACGGGTTCGTGGTGGGCGTTTCTGGCCGGCATCGTGCCGGACAACATCCTCGGCTTGGGCGTGAAGGTGACGGAGGATGGCGCCGACCCGGTGTTCAACGTCCTGCAGTTGCTGGTCATCTCCATTGCGCTGGGCATCGCGGCGGTGAAGGTCGGGAATCCGGCCGAGCCGTTCCTGCGGGGCACGGAGTCGCTGCTGAAGATCATCCAGAAGGTCCTGTGGTGGATCATCCGCCTGGCGCCGATCGGCACGGCGGCGCTCATCGGCCGCGCCGTCGCCGAGTACGGCTGGGAGGCGTTGGGTTCGCTGGGCAAGTTCGTCGTCGCCATCTACGTCGGTCTGCTCGTCGTCATCGGCGTCATCTACCCGGCGGTGCTCAAGCTCAACGGTCTGCCGGTGGGCGGGTTCTTCAAGCGCGTGTGGCCGGTGACGTCGCTGGGCTTCGTCACGCGGTCGTCGATGGGCGTCATGCCGGTCACGCAGCGCGTCACGGAGCGTCGTCTCGGTGTGCCGCAGGAGTATTCGTCGTTCGCCGTGCCGCTGGGCGCGACGACGAAGATGGACGGTTGCGCCGCGATTTACCCGGCCATCGCCGCGTTGTTCGTGGCGCAGTTCTACGGTCTGCAGTTGGGGGCGACCGATTACCTGCTCATCGTCATCGTCTCCGTGCTCGGGTCGGCGGCGACGGCCGGCACGACCGGTGCGACGGTCATGCTCACCCTGACCCTGTCGACGCTGGGGCTGCCGTTGGAGGGCGTCGGCCTGCTGCTGGCGGTCGAGCCGATCGTCGACATGGGCCGCACCGCGGTCAACGTCACGGGTCAGGCGCTGGTTCCGGCGGTCGTGGCCAAGCGAGCCGGCATCCTCGACGAGGAGGCCTTCGAGGGCGAGCCCCGTTCGCTTGACGACGACGCCGTCTCCGACTCCCGCGTTAGCCTGGGAGCATGACCGAGCTTTCCTCCGCCCTGTCCAGCAGCCTTGCCGCAGTCGACGAATGGCCCGTGAAGTCCGTGTGCGCCGCAGCCCGCGGCGCCGACGGGAAGTGGGTCGTCCACGGTGATGCATCGCGCGTGTATGGCCTGGCCAGCGTGACCAAGCTGCTGTCGGCCCACGCGATGCTGGTGGCGGTGGAGGAGGGCGTGTTCGACCTCGACGACGAGCTCGGCCCGCCCGGTTCGACCGTGCGGCATCTGCTGTCGCATGCCTCCGGCGTGGGGTTCGCGTCGCCCAAGCCGGAGCGGGAGCCGGGGGAGCGGCGGCTGTATTCGTCGGCGGGGTTCGACATCATCGCCGACCGCATCGCCGACGAAGCCGGGATGAGTTTCGCGGCGTACCTGCGGGAGGCGACGTTCCAGCCGTTGGGCATGGAGTCGTCTGTGCTGCATGGTTCGGCCGGCCACGCCGGTGAGGGGTCGGTGGCGGACCTGATGAAGTTCGCCGACGAGATCCTCGCCCCGGCGGTGCTGCACCCCGACACCGTCGCCGAAGCGCTGACCGTGCAGTTTCCCGGTCTGAATGGCGTCGTGCCGGGGTATGGGGCGCAGAAGCCGGCTGACTGGGGGCTGGGGTTCGAGATCTTCTCCCGCCCCGAGTCCCGCCAGGGCCTGTGGTTCGGCGAGTCGATGTCGGGTGACGTCGCCGGGCATTTCGGACAGGCCGGCACGTTCCTGTGGCTGCACGCGCCGACGGGCCGCGCCTGCGTGGTGCTCACCGACCGGCCCTTCGGCGAGTGGGCCAAGCCGCTGTGGACCGACTTCAACGACGAGCTGTGGTCGGCGTTCGAGGCTGCGGAGTAAAGATGGCGGGCTTCCTGCGGGAATCGGGTTTCGAACCGTGGCCCGATCCTCCCGCCGCTTTCCCCGACTACGTTCCCGAGGTCGGCGACGGCTGCTTTTTCGGAATGTTCGCGCCGCCGGACAAGGTTTTGGTGGGGGAGCACACCGGCGTGCGGTGCCCGCCGACGGTGCAATTGCTTTTCCCGCGGGCGATTGGGGGAGTCGAACCTGCGGCGTTGGCCGAGTGGTACTCCGAACTGGAGCTTTGCCCGTACGTCGAGATGAATCTGCTGTGGCTGCATGCGAGCGTGCGGCAGTCCCCGGGTTCCGTGCTGTTCCTGTGGAATTACACGGCCGTCGCCGTCGAGGAATCCGGCGATGGGTTCGCCTGCATGACCGGATACGAGGGCGTATGCGGCGATGAGGGGACGGAACTGAGGCGGATGCCCGTGGGGTCGTTGTTGGCGCTGGTCGCGGACTTTCGGGACACCGGGTTCTTCGGGGAAGGGCCCGTCCGCGATTTCGGGGACTTCTGGAGGCTCATGCGTTCCCACGCCGGGGTGAGCGTCGACGGCGAAGCGCCGGCGGCGAACGCGCCCCGGGCCGACCACCATGTCGATGAAGACGTTCTGGTCGAGTGCGGTCCTTTCACCGGTTGGCTGTTTCATCCCCTGGGCCGGGTTGATCCCCTGGGCCGGGACGGCGGCGGGGATGGGGACGACATCGTCGTCGCAACGTCGTCGCGTTATGGCGCTGTTCGTTCGCGCGTTCGCCCCGGGGCCGGAATCGCCGGTGAGTTTGCGCACGCCGCCCCGCAGCTCCGCGAATTCCTTCGGAGAGTCGCCGATTCGGGGTCGGATGTTCTGCGCATCGCCTTCGACGTGGCGATGGAGGAAGACGGGCTTCCCGCGGATCTTCGGGATGTCGATGATTCGATCCGATTTCGCAGGTTTGTGTTCCGGCTCTTGCTGGATTTTTGGCTCCACATGAGCGATGCGCTCATGTCGGTGGCCGACATCGATGAGTTCATTGATCTTCGGCGCTTTTCCGGTATGCGGGACGCCACCGAATACGACGAACCGAGTATTCCCGCTTACCTGAAACCATGGTCGTCTCTCGAGATCGATGCCGGCACACCATCGTTTCCGCTGAAGGTGGGCGCGGATACCGTCGTGTCGGTGGTTTTCCGCGATCTCGAGGGACTCATCGAATAGGGCGACGAATGAGTCGGGGCGGCGGTTGTGCGGGGATGGGCGCCGTTAGCCCCGCACGTTCGCGCCGATGACGGCCGGCACCGTCGTGGGTTCGTCGCCGAAGAGCTCCCGCTGGTATTCGTCCTGTTCGAAGTCGCGGCCGGTTCCGCGGATCGATTCGACGTTGGCGTCGGGCCTGGGCCCGCGGCGGTGCATGGTGGCGTGGGCGGCGCCGTTTTTGCTTGACGACGGCCCACCTGCGGCGTGTCCGCCCTTGGGGCCGGTGCGGTTGAGTGCCGTCGCCGTGGTGTGCTGCGTCTTTCCGGTACCGGTGCCGGTGGTGGTTCCGGCGCCGGGCGTCGCAAAGCCACTGCGGCCGCGGGTGCCGGAGTTGCCGATGCCGCCCGAGGTCGGGGTGCCGAGGCCGCCGCGACCGCCGACCGCACCCGCGCCGAAGCCGGAGAGGGGGCCGGCGCCGGAGGCACCCCGGGAGCCCGGGGTGGCGGCACCTGCTGCGCCGGATCCCGCGGGGGACATGCCCGCAGGAGCCGGTGGCATGGCGCCGTAGCCGGAGCCGGCCGGTGCGGTTGCGCTGGAGGGGGCCATGGGCGCGGTGGCGCCGCCGGGGATGGTGGAGATGGGGCCGGACGTCGACGGTGTGGCCGGGACGCCGGACGGGGCTCCGCCCATGGGGCTCATTCCGTTGGGGCCGGTGATCGGGCCGGAGGCGGCCGGGGCCATGGTCGATGCCGCCGTCGCCGGGGCGGCGGCTGCTGTGGTCATGCCGGCCGGGGCGAGCCCGACCTGTGATGCCCCGGCGGCGCCGTGGCCGCCCGCGACGCCGGAGGCGACGAGGTCGGGGGCGCTGACGGAGAAGTCGGGCTGGGTGAGGTTCGGGATCGTCGGCACGGCGGTTTGCAGCTGGCCGAGATAGGGGCCGGTGAGGAACGCGGTGATCTCGGCGCGTTCGAACGCTTCCTTCGCCGCCGGATCGGTCATGGTCCGGGATTGCGCCTCGATGCTGGTGAGCGCGTTGATCGCCATCGCTTTGACGGAGGGCAGCGCCTGCAGGTGGGTGGCGAGGATCCCGGCGGAGGCGGCGACGTTGCTGACCCGGCCGGCCAGCCCGGTGAGGCTTGCGGCGGCGGCGTCGAAGGCCGCGCCTTCGTTGTCGCCGAGCAGTTTCAGGGCGGCGTTGGCGAGGGTGGTGGCCAGGTCGGCCATGCGGGTGCCGTAGCCGGACCAGTAGGTGACGGCCTCGCCGATAGTGGCGTCGTTGGTGGCGACGAACTTCGCCAGGAGGGATTCTGCGGTTTCGGTGGTTTCCGGCCCGACGACGGCGGGGGAGAAGACCAGCGATCCCGGGTTGAAGGGCGGTCGGGCACCGAAGGCGTGATTGACGATGCCGTCGGCGACCTGCAGTTTGTTCGGGGCGTTGAGCGGGTCGATCGCCGTGAAGGCGGCGCCGGTGTCGGCCTCGTGGGACTGCAGGGCGGTGATCATGGACTTGAGGTTCGCCGCGGACCACTGGATCTCGGCGTCGATGGCGGCGGACACGACGACGGAACATCCCGACGAACCCACGATCGCCGACGAATGCTGCGTGGCGACCATCTGCATCGACGGCACCGGCGAGTACCCGGCCAGCGAGACAGAAGGAGCTGCGTTGCCGGCCGTGTTGAGCGTCAAAGCGCCGTGGACCGCCTGAAGTCCGGTGAGACTGGCGTTAAAAATCATATTTTCCCCCGAAGAACTGAATGAACTGTTCAGAAGCGAATTGGCAGGCCGACTCTCGTGTGGTGAGGTTCGAAAAGCCGCCGATCGGTACCGTTACGCCTTCAGCTCCGCTCGACGTATCGATACCGGCGAAACATGTTGATCCGATGTAGTTAGGCCAAACCACCGTGTACCAGGTGGTTTTGCCTTTGGTTTGGGTCTCCACCTTCGGATCCAGGTCTATGAGCTCAGACCGAGTAAAGGAGTGATGGGTAATTCCGATCCCGTCACCGTTCTTCACGATTCCGCACATCCGGTCTGATTCGGAATCGAAAAGCTGCTTTCCAATGACCGGCGGTTCCCAACCGTTCTGCAGCGCCACTTGGTAAGCGTCCGTGTCGCACGGGTTCTTCAGCTCGAAGCCGGGGGCCGAGTAGTCGTAGTGGCCGTCCGGTCCGAGTGGGGCGTCACCGGGTTGGGGCGGGTCGTTGGGTGGCATGACGCCCGGTGGCAACGAGTTTTCCTCCGCCGCATTGTGCCTACCGTCATCAGCGTCGGCCTGGGCACCACTGCAGCCGGCCAGCGCACCTGCGGCGATGGCGGCGACGATCGCGGCGACGACCAGGCGTCGAAGGCAGCTCCACCAGCTGGTGGAATCCTCGGCCCCGCGGCCGTGCGTGGAGTCGGGCGTGTGCCCTGGTTTCATTGGATCCCCCCGAATCTCAAGTGTCGAACGCGCAACGGTATGTCGTACGCGCACGACAAGAGTTTTAACACCGGTGGCGGCTTCCCGCTCGGCGAGCGCCCCCGGCCCCCGACGATGACGGCCCCGCCACCCGCGAAGCCTCAACCGCCCCTTCATGCTTCGGGGGTGTCAACCTCAACTTGACCCTTGTCGCGCCTCGCGCCCCGCGACACACTGGCCACATTGGTTCACGTGGGCACCGCCGCCCGGGCCGTCGCAAAGCACACGCCGCACCGCGGCCGACCGCACCGCGACGACCCGCACACGGGCGGCGGAGCCCCGGCGACGAGGGCGTAGGGGAAGACGAGCCTCGTCTTGAGGCGGCGCGCCACCGGTACCGGCACCTCCGGTGGCGCACCGCCTCTCCGCCGACCACTCAGGTGACCATGTCCCGACACGACTCCACCGGAGTGCTGTGGATCCACGCAGCGCGCCCGGCCCTCACTCCCCACGTCGCATGGGCGATCGCCCGCGCCGGCATCACGTTGCCCGACGGCACCCGCCCCGCGGCGTCGATCTGGCGCACCCGCCCCGATGACGCCACCCGCGTCTGCGCCGAACTCGACTGGCGCGGACCCGCGGGCGCCGCCGCACGCCTGGTCGGCGACCTGGCCCGCTGGCCGGACCTCACCTTCGAAATCACCGAGGACCCCGACCCGTCGATCCCGGGCGCCCAGGGCGAACGCCACTGCCACGTCCCCGCGTTGGGCACCTGGTCCGGCACCACCGACGCCGCCGGCGACATCCAGGTCGGCGAGCAGCGTCTCCGCGCCATCGTGGCCGCCCACCGGGGCGACGCCGCCGGGATGGCGCGCGCCCTCGACGCGGAACTCGGCACCGCCTGGGATACCGCCCTCGAACCGCTGCGCCCCGGCACCGCCGGTTTCGAGGCATGGGAGGCGCCCGCCGTCGGGCAGGGTTCGCCTTTGCTTGACGACGCACATCCGAACGCCGCCGCCCAGAACCCCGATGACGCCGACGCACGTGAAAACACCGCCTGCGACGTCGTGGAACTCCTGACGCGGCGGGCGGTGATGTAGGCGGCGGCCAGTCGGCCGGTGGTCGGCCCCCGGGCCGGTCAGCCCTGTCGTTCGTTTTCGACGTGGGACACCACGTCGCCGAGGGTTTTCATGCCGGTGACGTCGTCGTCTGCGAAACGCACCCCGGTTTCCTCCTCGCACCGCACGAGCAACTCCACCACGCCCAACCGGTCCAGCCCGATGTCGCCGCGCAGCGTGGAATCCAGGCCCGGGGCCTCTTCCGGGGCGTCGTCGCCGAGCACGCGGAACAGCACGTCGGTGACCTCCGCGCGGGCACCCGACAAACCGTCGAGCGCACCCCCGCCGGAGCCGCGGCCACCGGACTTTCCGCCCGTGCCGGCCGACGTCGAGTCACCGGCGACCCCGGCGCCGTCGCCAAGCAAAGCGCTGAGGGCATCGCCCAAACTGCTGGTCATGACCTCTCCCGCTCACCGTCGCCCATGTCCGGCTACACCACCGTCGGGTCGGTGATCTGGTACTTCTCCGCCGCCTTCTGCGCCACCGACGCCGGCAGCTTGCCCTCGCGGGCCAGACCCGCCAGCGCCGCGACGACGATCGACTCGGCGTCGATGTTGAAGAAACGACGCGCCGCCTCACGAGTGTCGGAGAAACCGAAACCGTCGCAGCCCAGCACCGTGTAGTCGCCCGGCACCCACTGACGGATCTGCTCCGGAATGGCGCGCTGGAAGTCCGACACCGCGATGAACGGGCCGTCGGCATCCTCGAGAACGCGCTGCACGAACGGACGCTCGTGGAACTCCGCCGGGTTGCGCAGCACCTCGGTCTCGCGGGCCAGGCCATCGCGGGCCAGCTCGTTCCACGAGGTCACCGAGTAAATCGACGACGGGATGTCGTACTCCTCGGCCAGCATGTCGGCCGCCTTCAGCGCGGCCTGCATGCCGATGCCCGACGCCAGCAGGTTGACGTGGTTTTCGCCCTGCGACTCCTTGTACGGGTAGATGCCCTTCAGCAGCCCCTTGACGTCCAGGTCCTCGGCGGCGGGCGGCTGCGGCGTCGGCTCGTTGTAGATGGTCAGGTAGTAGATGACGTCCTCGCCGCGGCCCTCGCCGTACATCCGGTCGATGCCCTCGCGGATGATGTAGGCGGCCTCGTACGCGAACGCCGGATCGTACGTCACCACCGACGGGTTCGTCGCCGCCAGCAGCGGGGAGTGGCCGTCCATGTGCTGCAGGCCCTCACCGGTCAGGGTCGTGCGGCCGGCGGTGGCGCCGAGCAGGAAACCACGGCACTTCTGGTCGCCGGCCAACCACATCTGGTCGCCGGTGCGCTGGAAACCGAACATCGAGTAGAAGATGTACAGCGGAATCATCGCCTCGCCGTGGGTGGCGTACGACGAACCGGCGGCGATGAACGACGCCATCGAACCGGCCTCCGAAATACCCTCGTGGAGGATCTGGCCCTGCTCGGACTCCTTGTACGACAGCATCAGGTCATGGTCGACCGGGGTGTACTGCTGGCCGTGCGGGTTGTAGATCTTCAACGTCGGGAACCACGAGTCCATGCCGAAGGTGCGGGCCTCGTCCGGGATGATCGGCACGAAACGCTTGCCCAGCTCCTTGTCACGCATGAGCTCCTTGAAGATGCGCACCACCGCCATGGTGGTGGCGACCTTCTGCTTGCCGGACCCCTTGAGAATCGACTTGAGGGCGTCCATTTCGGGCACGGCCAGCGGCTCGTAGGTTTCGCGGCGCTCGGGCACGAAGCCGCCGAGTTCCTTGCGGCGCTCCTTCAGGTACTGCAGCTCCTCGGAGTCCTCGCCCGGGTGGTAATACGGCGGCAGGGCCGGGTCCTTTTCCAGGACCTCGTCGGAAATCGGGATCTCCTGCTTGTCGCGGAAAAGCTTCAGATCGTCGAGCGTCAGCTTCTTCATCTGGTGCGTGGCATTGCGGCCCTCGAAGTTGTGGCCCAGGCCGTAGCCCTTGATGGTGTGCGCCAGAATGACGGTCGGCTGATCCTTGGTCTCCAGGGCCTTGGCGTAGGCGGCGTAGATCTTGCGGTAGTCGTGGCCGCCGCGGCGCAGATTCCAGATCTCCTCGTCGGTCATGTCCTCGACGAGCTTGGCGGTGCGCGGGTCGCGGCCGAAGAAGTGCTCGCGCACCCATGCGCCGTCGTTGGCCTTCAGGGTCTGGTAGTCGCCGTCGCGGAAGCCGTTCATCAGCTCGACGAGGGCGCCCTCGTGGTCCTTTTCGAACAGGGCATCCCAGTCGCGGCCCCACACGACCTTGATGACGTTCCAGCCGGCGCCGCGGAAGAAGCTCTCCAGCTCCTGGATGATCTTGGTGTTGCCGCGGACCGGGCCGTCGAGGCGCTGCAGGTTGCAGTTGACCACGAAGGTGAGGTTGTCCAGGTTGTTCAGGGCTGCGGTCTGGATCAGGCCGCGCGACTCCGGTTCATCCATCTCACCGTCGCCGAGGAACGCCCACACGTGCTGCTGGGAGGTGTCGACCAGGCCGCGGTCGTGCAGGTAGCGGTTGAATCGCGCCTGGTAGATGGCGCCCATCGGGCCCAGGCCCATGGACACGGTGGGGAATTCCCAGAAGTCGGGCATGCCGTGCGGGTGCGGGTAGGACGGCAGGCCACCCTGGGGGCGGGACACTTCCTGGCGGAAGCCGTCGAGGTCGTCCTCGTCGAGACGGCCCTCGAGGAACGCTCGGGCGTAGACGCCGGGGGAGGCGTGGCCCTGGAAGAAGATGTGGTCGCCGCCGCCGGGGTGATCCTTGCCGCGGAAGAAGTGGTTGAAGCCGACCTCGTACAGCGGGGCCGACGAGGCGTAGGTGGAGATGTGCCCGCCGACGCCGATGCCGGGGCGCTGGGCGCGGTGCACCATGATCGCGGCGTTCCAGCGGATCCACTTGCGGTAGCGGCGCTCCACTTCCTCGTCGCCCGGGAACTCGGGCTCCAGGGTGGTGGGGATGGTGTTGACGTAATCGGTGGAGGTCAACGGGGGCAGGGCGACGCGCTTGGCGGTCGCGCGCTCCAGGAGCCGGAGCATGAGGAAGCGGGCGCGGTCGGGGCCGGCTTCCTCCAGCAGCCCGTCAAGGGACTCCAGCCACTCGCGGGTCTCCTCCGGGTCGGTGTCCTTCAGATAGGACGCGACGCCATCGCGGATCAGCGCGAAGTTGGATTCGTCGACATGTCGGTCCGCCGTGTCGGCCATGTGGTTCCTCCCGAATCGTTGGGGCGATCGGCCCCCGTGATGATGGGGCGGTCGGTGCCCGAGTCGTTTTCCTCAACACTCTACTTCCGTTTCCGGATCCGCGTTTGGGGCGATTTCCGTCGTCTTCGTGCGTGACGACGCCCACCTCGTCGCCACCGGTCCGGTGGGCCGGAAACGGCGTTACACCTCATGGTCGGGCGTGACTGCGGCGCTGATCCGCGGTGTGGGCGGGGGCGATTCGGCGGGGTCGTCGTCAAGCTCCCGGACCCCGATCCCTGTACAAGGCCCCCCGGGGCGGTAAACTCCCCGGAGAAAGCAACGCGGGTCTATGACGGGACCCGCGGCACTCACGAGATTTTGGAGGACCGGAGAAGTGGGCGACGCCACTGGCGCTGCGCGGGATTATGCGGATTCGCTCGGCATCGAAAAGGGCCGGCGGGTTCAGGAAGTCGGTTGGGACGAAGACTGCGACACCGCCATCAGCGAGTCGATCGAGGAGTTCCTCGGCGAGGACCTGCTCGACGAAGACACCGATGAGGTCGTCGACGTCGTGCTGTTGTGGTGGCGCGAGGAAGACGGCGACCTGGTCGACGGCCTGGTCGACGCCGCCCGCCCGATGGACGAAAACGGCCGCATCTGGCTGCTGACCCCCGGCGCCGGCCGCCCCGGCTTCGTGGACCCGGGCCTCATCGACGAGTCCGCGCAGCTGGCGGGCCTGACCGGCACCTCCGCGATCCGCCTGGGCCAGTGGCAGGCCAACTGCCTGGTTCAGCGTGGCGTCAAGCGCCAGTAGCGCGAGGCGCAGCGTCGCCCTTGGGGCCCGTCCTGCGGCGATGGCCGTTTTCGGCGACCCCACCGGCTGGCCGATGCCCCGACCGATGCGCGGTCGGCCCGAAGGTCGGCCGCGTCACCGGGTGTGTTACCGTTCTCCGCGACGTCGCCCACGCGACATCAGCGGCGATAGCTCAGTGGTAGAGCTCTGGTTTTACACACCAGCGGTCGGGGGTTCGAAACCCTCTCGCCGCACTCGATTCACCGCCGACGAAGGCGGATCGACCCCGTTTCCGGACCGTCACCGGGACGGGGTTTTCGTGCCCCGCCACGATTGCCCCGCCCCAATTGAGGAGCCCACATGACCACCACCCGCCGGCGACGCATGGTGGGCCGGGCCGCGGCGCTGACGGCGGGCATCGTCGCCGACCGGATCTTCGGTGACCCGGTGCGCCACCATCCGGTCGCCTGGTTCGGCACCGCCGCCGACCGTTTGGAAAAGCGGATGTGGGCCGATTCGAAGCCCCGGGGAGCGGCGTACGCGGCGGTGCTGGTCGCGGTGCCGACCGTCGCCGCCACCGTCGCCGCCCGCCGATTTCCGAATGTAGCGCTCGCCGCGGTGGCGTGGGCGTCGCTCGGCGGCACGACGCTGGCCCGCACCGGCGAGCGCATGGCCGACCGTCTCGAGGCCGAAGACCTCGCCGCCTCCCGGGAGTTGGTGCCGTGGCTGTGCTCTCGCGACCCCGCGCGGCTCGACCTCGACGGCGTGGCCCGGGCGACGGTGGAATCGCTGTCGGAAAACACCTCCGACGCGGTGTCGGGCACGCTGCTGTGGGGCGCGGTGTTCGGAGCCCCCGGCGTCGTGGCGCACCGGTGCGGCAACACCCTCGACGCGATGGTCGGCTACCGCACGGAGAAGTGGCGGAATTTCGGGTGGGCGTCGGCAAAGTTCGACGACGTGATCAACTGGGTTCCGGCCCGGCTGACGGGCGTGGCCACGGTCATCGCGGGCCCGGACCGTGCGGGGGCGTGGCGGGCGTGGCGCGAGGACGCCCCCGGTCATCCGAGCCCCAACGCCGGGGTGCCCGAGGCCACGGCGGCCGGCGCGTTGGGCGTGCGGCTCGGCGGCGCCACCGCTTACGAGGGCGGCGTGGAGGAGCGTGCGGTTCTCGGCCGCGGGGATTCCCCGACGGTCGCCGACGTCCGCCGCGCGGTGACCCTCACCCGTCGCGTGCAGGACATCACCGCCGCGATGTGCGTCGGCGGTCTGCTCGTCGCGGCGTTCGCATCGCGGTGACGGGGTTGACGCGCCCGGCGTGGTGACGCGCCCTCGCGTCTAGAACCGTTCGTCGTCGAGCCCGTGGCCCTTGCGGCGCCGTCCCTTGTGCCCGGAGTCGCCGTAGCGCGCGGCCAGTCGGCGCGCACGCTCGGCCCGCGCGTCGGCTTCCGCCGTGGCGGCCGCAGCGGCGGGCTCTGCCTTCTTCTCGTACCCGGCCTCGATCTCGCCGCCGTCGCGACCCGCGTGCGCTTCGCGTGCCTCGTGTGTTTCGGGCTTGACGACGTCCACGTCCTCGCCACCCGCCGTGGCGGACGGGGCCGCCGCCGACACTGCGGCGGGGGAGGCGGCGGCGGGCTCGTCGTCACGCGAGGAACGCAGGACGGCCTCCTGCTCCTCCCGGTCCCGGCGACGCTCCCGGGCCTCCGCGAAGATGAACCAGATCAGGGCACCCGGAGCCATGATGCCGAAGAAAATCCACTGGATGCCGTACGCCAGGTACGGGCCGCTCTCCAGCGTCGGCAGCGGAATGGCGCGCAGGCTTCCCGGTTGATCCTCGGCGAGCTGGATGTAATCGGGGTGCAAATCCACGTCCATGATCTCGCCGACCTGGTCGGTGTCGATGCCGTAGACCTGCGTCGGCTCGCCCTCGCCGCCCTCCAGGGGCGGGCGCTCCGGGGTCATCTCGCCGCGACGGGCGTAGCCCAGAATGGTCACCTCACCCGACGGTGCGGCCTCCATGTCCGGGACGCCGCCATCCGGCGGGGTTTCGAAACCGCGGTTGACCAGGTAAATCGTTCCGTCATCGGCGCGGAAGGCGGTCAGTGCGTGCGTCGCCGGCGTGCCGTCGACCGGCCGATTGCGCAGCAGGACCTCCGAATCCGGCAGGAACTCGCCCTGCGCGGTGACCCGCCGCCACTCCGTGCCCTCCGCCAGCTCCCCGTCGGCGGGGAACAGCTCCGAGGCGTCCACGGGATCGACCTCGAAGGCGTGGCGCAGCTGGTCGTTGCGCTCCTGCGTGGCCTTGTTCTTCCCGAGCTGCCACGGAGCGAGCACCGTGAACGCGAGATAGGCGAACGCGACGCAGACCACGGCGGTGAGCACCCAGCCGGGGGTCAGGAACTGGCGGATTCGGGATGTCACGCCGCCCACCTTACTCACTAGCTCGGATCGCCCCGGATACGGGCGGGGGGATGGTGGCGGCGGTCGGGGCGTGGTCGGTGGTTGGTCGGCGGTGGGCGTGAAAAACGACCGGCGCGGCGCCGTCGGCTGCGGCGGAGCGTTGCGGCGGAGCACTGCGGCGGTGGAGTAGAATCGTCGCTCAGCCCGAAACCCGGGCCCGTTTGCCCAGCCGCCGGAAGGTGCCCGTGTCCACAGTCGCAAAAGCATCGACGCGTTCGCGTTATGGCGCGGTGTTCCGCCAATTCCTGAAGTTCGGCATGGTCGGCGGCACCGGTGTCCTGGTCAATACCGTGGTGGCGATCATGGCGCGCAAGATCGGCCTGGAGTGGGGCGTCAACGAGCACGAGGTGTTCGCCAACCTGCTGGGCACCCGGTGGAACATCCGGTGGTCGCACGTGTACGCGACGTTGGCGTTCCTCATCGCCAACGTGTGGAACTTCCAGCTCAACCGTTCGTGGACGTTCCGGGTGGATAACCGGCCGAATTGGTTCCGCCAGTTCGGGCCGTTCCTGCTGGCGGGCCTGTCGGGGCTCATCGTCAGCCTGGTCACCATCACGCTGCTGACCAACCCGACGTCGCCGCTGGCCCTGCCGGACCACATCTTCGACGATTCCAGCGGCCTGCGCACGAAGTTCTACTGGGCGAACCTCATCGGCGTGCTGTTGGGCACGCCGGCGAACTTCGTCATCAACAAGATCTGGACGTTCCGCGTGCGCGGCCTCGGCGGCAAGGATCCCCGGCGGAAGAACCGCGAGCGCATCGAGTTGAAGGAATTGTAGGCTTCACGACGGCCACCGCCCCGGCCGTTCACCGTGGACGCCGGTCGACGCTCGGTCAGCGGCACCCGGTGGGGGCGTGGCGGTGCGAGCCTGCGGTCAGCGGTCAGCGGGTCGAGGAGTCTTCGAGGATGTCGCGGATGGTGGCGATGAGACCCGGGGTGGCGGCCTCGATTTCGCGGCGGGTGCGGGTGAAGCCGGACAGATCGCCGTAGTACGGGTCGGCGACGTCGGCGTCGGCGGGGGAGTTCGGGTCGAAGGAGCGCATCAGGCGGATCTTCTCGGCGGGGATGCCGCGGGCGACGAGCTGCGACACGTGGCCGTTGTCCATGGCGATGTACAGCGTCGCGTCGACGTGTTCGGCGCCGAGCTGCGCGGCGACGTGCGTGGAGTCGCGGCCGGAGTTTTCCAGTTCCGCGCGGGCGCGGGAATCGGCGGGCTGGCCGACGTGCCACGCGCCGATGCCGCAGGAAGCCAGGAGGACGTCGTCGGCGAGGCCGGCATCCTCGACGGCTTCGCGGACGATGATCTCCGCCATCGGGGAACGGCAGATGTTGCCGCTGCACACGAAGACGAGATAAACGGATTCGGTGCGGCCAGGCGCGGACATGGGGTCTCCTCGGTGCCGGGGACGCCCCGCGCATGAGGGGACCGGTCGGGTCCGTCGCGCGGGCGTGAATTTTTCCGAATGACAAGGTATATCGCCTGCGCCGCCGGGGCCAATTTCGCATCGGTCGGAGAAATTGGGGCGTGCGGTGTCCGGTGCGGCGGCCGGTGCCCGGAGTCGCGCTGAGTCCCTACACGAGCATGCGCTCGAGCTCGTTGCCTCACCCGCGACCGCTCCCGCGCCCGCGTCCGGGCGGGCTCGTCAGAGCCCGAGCATCTCCCGGGCCATGCGGTCTAGCTGGTCGGGCGTGTGCGCGACGGCGTCGGCGCGGTCGCGTTCGTCGTCGGGTCCGTAGCCCCAGCCGACGAGGATCGCCGGCACGCCGAAGCGTCGGGCGCCCTCGACGTCGTGGATGCGGTCGCCGATCATCACGGCGCCGGGCAGGGCGTCCCCGCCATTGCCGCCATTGCCGCCATCCCCGGAGTCCCCGCCATCGCCGTCGATGTCGCGGCGCACGGCGGGCAGCCCCAGCACGCGCAGGGTGTGTTCGATGACGTCGTCCTTGTGGTGGCGGTCCCCGCCGTCGTCGGCGGCGCCGATGAAGTCGAAATGGTCGAGGATCCCGAACTCCGCCAGCACCTTCCGGGCGAAGTGCCCTCCCTTCGAGGTGGCCGTCGCCAGGCGGATGCCGTCGGCGCGCCAGCCGTCGAGAAGCTCGACCCAGCCCGGGAACATCCTGGTGTCCGCCCACCCGCCGTCGGTTTGCGCGGCGCGGTAGGCGCGCATCGCGGCGTCGAGGCGGTCGCCGGACAGGCCGATCTTCTCCATCGAATCCCGCATCGGCGGGCCGGCGAGGGTGGACATGAACGTGTCGTCGGGGATCGGGTGGCCGACCGCCTCCATCGCGGTGCGGAAGCTCGCCTGGATGCCCGCGAGGGAATCGCTGATGGTGCCGTCGACGTCGATGAGCAGGGTGGGGGCCATGCCATCCAGTATGGGGGCCGCGACCCCTGGTCGGCGATCCGGGCGGTGTGGCAATGTGAACAACATGATGATGGGCGACACGGGGGATGACGCTGCGGCGGTCTCCGCCGGGGCCGAGTTCACCGGCGACGTGAGTTACCACGGCGATGTGGCGGCGCGGGGGGCGCTGGTGGATTTCGCGGTCAACGTGCGGGGGACGACGCCGCGGTGGCTTCTCGACGCCCTCGGCAGCCACCTCAACGATTTGTCCGCCTACCCGGATCCGATGCTGGATCGGCGGGTGCGCAAGCTCATCGCGCGGCGGCACGGGCGGCGGGAGGATGAGGTCCTGTTGCTGGCGGGCGTGGCCGAGGGGTTCGCGCTGTTGCCGGACATCTGCGAGCGTCCGGCGGTGATTCATCCGCAGTTCACGGAGCCGGATGCGGTGATGCGGGCGGCGGGCATCGACGTCGACCGGGTGATTCTGCGTCCCCCGTGGGATCTGGGGCAGGTGCGCGATGGTTCGGTTGCGGTGCCCGACGACGCCGATTTGGTGGTGGTGGGCAATCCGACGAATCCGACGTCGGTGCTCCATTCGCGCGAGGACATTCTGGCCCTGCGCGCGCCGGGCCGGGTCGTGGTTGTCGACGAGGCGTTCATGGACGTCGTCGCCGAGGATGCCGGGGAGGCTTGCGAGGTCGCGTCGGTGCGTGATCCCGGGTTGCTGGTGTTCCGCAGTTTGACCAAGACGTGGGCGTTGGCGGGGTTGCGCTGCGGGTATGCATTGGGTGTGCCGGAGGTGCTGGCGGCGTTGGCGCGGCGTCGTCCGGCGTGGCCGGTGGGCACGTTGCAGCTGCATGCGATGCGGTTGGTGGCCGAGCATGGGATGGGCCGGCCGTTGCGGCTCGAGCGCGCCGACGTTGCGCGGGAGCGGGAGTTGATGGTGGCCGTGCTTGACGACGCCGGCTGGGAGGTCGAGCCGGCCGCGGGGCCGTTTCTGCTGGCCAGGCCACCGGTGGCCGACCCGGAGGCGGTGCGGCTGGCTCTGGCGAATCGGGGAGTGGCGGTGCGGCGCTGCGACACGTTCCCGGGGTTGGGGACGTCGTGGTGGCGGTTGGCGGTGCGTGGTCCGGCCGACGTCGGCACACTGGTGGGGGAGGTCACCCGCATCGCCGCCCTGCAACGTGAACGATGATGAGGGGGCCGGGGCGCCCGCCTCGGCTCCGGTGGAGCAACTGATGTGACTCGGGCCCCGGCGCCCGCCGCGCGGCCCGCCCGACCGACGATTCGACCCGAGAGGAAACGCAGATGAACGTGACCGTCGCCGACGTGCGCCGAGTTCTCGACGCCGCCTACCCGCCCGAGCTGGCGGAGGAGTGGGACAAGGTCGGGTTGATCTGCGGCGACCCCGACGAGCCGGTGTCGCGGGTGGCGGTGGCCCTCGACTGCACCGACGCGGTGGCCGATGCGGCGCTTGCGTCGGGTGCGCAGATGCTCGTCGTCCACCATCCGCTGTTGCTGCGCGGGGTGTCGTCGGTGGCGGCGGACACGCCGAAGGGGCGGATCCTGCACAAGCTCATTCGCGGTGGGGTGGCGTTGTTCGCGGCGCACACCAACGCCGATTCGGCGCGGCCGGGCGTCAACGACCGCCTCGCCGAGCTGCTGGGAGTGCACCCGGGTGCCCCGTTGGCGCCGAAGCCGGGGCGGCATCTCGATGCCTGGGTGGTGCGGGTGCCGGGGTCGCATGCCGAGGCGGTGAAGGAGGCGGTGTTCGCCGCCGGCGCCGGTTCGGTCGGGGATTACGAAGCGTGCGCGTACGAGCTTTCCGGCCGCGGCCAGTTCCGCCCGGGCGATGACGCCGACCCGTTCCTCGGCGAGCGGGGCCGGGTCGAACATGTCGAGGAGCTGCGCATCGAGTTCGTCGCCGAGCCGTCGCTGCGGTCGAAGGTGCATGCCGCCCTGGTGGAGGCGCACCCGTATGAGGAGCCGAGCTTCGACGTCCTGGAGTCGCTCGTCGGCGATCTCGACCCGGAGGCCGCGTTCGGCATCGGCCGGGTCGGCGATCTCGATGAGCCGATGCCGTTCAAGGATTTCGTCGCCCGGGTCGGCGAGCGTCTGCCCGCCACCGAGTGGGGCGTGCGCGGGGCGGGTGACCCGGAGCGGATCATCCGCCGCGTGGCGGTGGCCTCCGGGTCGGGCGATTCTTTCCTGAACGTCGCGCGCAAGCTGGGCGTGGATGCGTTCGTCACCTCCGACCTGCGTCATCACCCGGTCGACGAGGCGTTGCGCGAGGGCGGGCCCTGCATCGTCGACACCGCCCACTGGGCCAGCGAGTTCCCGTGGTGCGGCCAGGCCGCGGACCTGTTGGGCGATGCGTTGGGCGTCGAGACGGAGGTCCTGGACATCCGCACCGACCCTTGGACCGTCGCCGCCGCCGGCCACAACACCGACACCACCGAGGAGAACCGATGAAACTCGACCCCGTCACCCAGGTGACCATCCTGGAGCTGTCCGAGGCGCAGGCGCGCATGGACGGGCTCGAGGCACGCCGCCAGTCCTCGCCGGAGCGGGCGGAGCTGACGTCGCTGCTGGCGGAACGCGCCGCACTGCGCACCAGCACCGCCCGATCGCGTCTGTCGGCGCGGGATCTGGGCGTCGACGTGAAGAAGCTCGAATCCGACCTGGACAAGCTGCGCCGCCGCGAAGACGAAGATCGCCGCAGCCTCGACCACGCCGAAGACGCCGAGGTGCGCCGCGACCTGGAGCACGACCTCGCCTCGACGCGCCGTCGCCGAGAAGAGCTCGAACACCACATCGCCGACGTCCGCGACATCCGCGACGCCCACGAGATCAACGTCGGCGCGGACTCCGATGAGCTGGAGGACCGCATCCGCCTGGCCGAGAAGCGCGTCGCCGACGCCGATCTGGACATGCAGGCGCAGGTCGACGGCCTGAAGCGCCGCATGGAGGAACTGCGCGGCACCGTCGACGCGAAGCTGTTGTCGCGCTACGACAAGATCACCGCCGAAACCGGCATCGGCGTCGCCCGACTCGACGGCCGCACGTGCCTGAGCTGCTACATGGAGCTCGACGCGTCGACGATGCGCAACTTCGAAACGCTGCCGGCGGAAGAGGTAGTCACCTGCCCCGAGTGCAGCGCGTGGCTCGTCCGGCCGGTGACCCTCAACGCCGCCGACGAGGCGAACAAGCGATGAGCGGTGAGCGAGCGGTGAGCGGTGAGCAAGCTGGGAGCGGTGAACAGGCGATGAGCGCCCCCGAGAAGCCGGAACGTGGATCGACCAGGGAGGCGACGTCGGCAAGCTCCGTGAAACCGGAGCGCGGATCCACCCGGGAGGCGACGTCGGCAAGCCCGGGATGGACCGGCGCGGTCGGCGAACCCACGCGACTGCTGCTGCTGCGCCACGGCCAAACCCCGATGAGCGTCGACCGCCGATACAGCGGCTCGGCGTCGAACCCCTCCCTGACGGACTTCGGCCGCCGCCAAGCACGCGCCGCCGCCGACCGGCTGGTGGCCGGCGACTGGGACATCCGCGGCATCATTGCATCCCCGCAGGCCCGCGCCCTGGAAACCGCGACATACGCGGCGGTGGAACTCGGCCTCGGCATCAGCGTCGACGACGACCTGCGCGAGACCGACTTCGGCACCTGGGAAGGCCTGACCTTCGGCGAAGCCGCCGCCCGCGACGCCGACATCCACGCCCGCTGGCTCACCGACCCCGAACTGACCCCACCCGGCGGCGAGGCCTTCCGCACCGTCGACGACCGCGTCGCCGCCGCCCGCCGCCGCATCGCCGACGACTTCGGCCCCGGCACTTTCCTGGTGGTCAGCCACGTCACGCCCATCAAATCCATCCTCCGCCAGGGCCTCGGCGCCGGGTTCGAACTGTTCACCCGATTGCACCTCGACCTCGCGTCGCTGTCCGTCGCCGAGTTCTACGCCGACGGGCCCACCTCGGTCACGCTGGTCAACGACACCGCCCACCTGAGGTAAGCGGCGGCCGGAGCTGACCGGTGCACCCAGGGCGACCGATGCCCGATGCACCCGGGGAAAACGGGCGACGGCGGGGAGAGGGGCGTCGTAAAGCAGACCCCGCACCAGACACCCGCCCGCGTGCGCTAAAATCCCCCCACGTGAGCGAGCCGGCCGGATGACCGCGGCACGGGGACCAGCGCACAAAGCGCCCGGCCCGGCGCCGAGGAAAGTCCGGACTCCACAGGGCACGGTGGTTGCTAACGGCAACCCGGGGCGACCCGCGGGACAGTGCCACAGAAAACAAACCGCCCGGGCGCGCGGATGCGTCCGCACGAACCGGGTAAGGGTGAAAAGGTGCGGTAAGAGCGCACCAGCGCCGCAGGTGACTGCGACGGCTCGGTAAACCCCACCGGGAGCAAGGCAAGAGGGCGCACCACGCACGCGCGGTGTGCCTGCTCGGACGACCGAGGGCTGCCCGCCCAAGTCCGAGGGTCAGCTGCTTCAGGCGCCCAGCGATGGTGCGTCGAGATGGATGGTCATCACCCGCCGAGGCCGAAAGGCGCGGCGGGGACAGAATCCGGCTCACAGGCCGGCTCGTTCACCTTTTGCTTCGGTTTTCGCCTGCCGGTTTCGCGCGCTGTTGTGGCCCTGCGTTTTCGCCCTTGGTGGTTCGCTCGTCGTTGTGGTCGGCGTTTTTCGCCCTTCGCCACTCGTCGTCGTGAGCGACGGTGAGGGCGTTGCTCTGTCGCTCACCTCTTGAGTCCCCTGCGTCGCTCTGGCCCCAGTTCTGGGGGAATCGCACAAAACGGGACATTTGCGGTGATTGTGAGCTGGGGTTTTGTCTCGATCCCTGTCCCATTTTGTGCGATAGCAAATTTGCTGCGGCGTGGGCGGGAATCGGTGGCGCGTCCAGTCGGTAACGGGCGGTCACGTTGGGCGGGAATCGGGGCGCGCCCAGTCGGTAACGGGCGGTCGCGTTGGGCGGGAATCGGGGGTTGCATCCGGTTGGGTTTGGGCAGTCACGGCGGCACTCGAATCGGTGGCGCCCGGCCTCGGCGACCCGGTTTCGGCACCCCCACATTGAGGTCGTCGGAAAGTCGATGGAACCGATTACCGCCGGACCGCGTCCAATGGGGCGTGAACATTCTCAGGGGGAACACGGAATCCGAACGTAAAGCGCTCGCCCGCAAATGGCGGGGCGGCGAGCTGCACAGACTGCACCCGAACACCTACATTCCGACCGCCGAGTGGCACGACCTCGACACCACAGCCCGCCGGCGGGTGACCCATCTCAGCGCCGTCGACTCCAGGGAGGGGATGGTCGTCGTCGGGCGCAGTGCCGCGCTGGCGTGGGGGCTCGACATCTTCGATCGGTCGCCGAACCGCGATGGTGGACGGTCGAACCCGAAAAACCCCGCGGCCGGCATCGACGTCATCGAACTCGCGCATCCCACGCGCAGGAACTACCAGACGCGGGGCGCGATCCACGAACGGAAGCTGACGTGGGGCCCGGAGGACCTGCGGCGCGTCGAGGGGCGGTTGGTGACGTCGGTGGGCGCGACCGTCGCCGACGTGACTTTGCGGCACGGGTTCGCTCATGGTTTGGTCACGGCGGATTCGGCGTTGCGGCTGGGGCATTCGCAGATTGATTTGGCCCGGGCGGCGGGGCGTTCGGCGAATCCGCGGATGGCGCTCGACGTCGTCGCGTGCGCGAGTCGTTTCGCCGACAGTGCCGCGGAGTCGTTGATGCGCGCCCAGATCATCAAGGCGGGGTTGCCGGCGCCGGAGCTGCAGTTGCGGGTGTTCAGCGCTGACGGGCTGTTCATCGGGTGCGTGGATCTGGCCTATCGGGGTTTGTTGGCGATGATCGAGGTGCACGGCAAGGGGAAGTTTCTCGGGGTGTACGGCGATTCCGATGAGCGTTCGTTCTACGAGTGGAAGCGTGAGTCGGAGCTTCTCGACGAGGGGCTGGCCGTGTTGCGCGTGACGTGGGAGCAGATCATGTCGGGGGAGGCGCTGCGTCGGGTGCGTGAGTTTTTGGAGGCGCAGAGGGCGAAGGTCGCGGCGGGTGATGCGACGACGGCGCGTTTCGTCCGGGCCGGGGATCGTTGGCCGAAGGGTTATCGCACGCCGGGGCAGCGTCGGGCGGGTGCCGCGTGACGGATCGCGGGGTGTGACCTGTCGGGTGCAGCCAGGTCTCGCCGGCCCCGGATGTCCCTCGCCTCGAACTTGATCAGACACCGGACGCAATCCGGCCCAACCGTAGAGGATTTTCTATCGCACAAAACGGGACACGCCCACTTCACGTGACCTGGGCTTTTCCTCTCGTCGTCAGTCCCGTTTTGTGCGACTCTGGGCGTTTCTGGGGCGCGCGCGTCGGATGTGGCGGGTGTGGTGGGTGTGGGGGAAGTGGTTGCGGCTGGTGTAGAGGGTCGGACATGCGGAAGGCCGGGCCGTCGTGTCTGGCTTTACGACGACCGGCCCTCACCTCAATCACCGCAGCACTCGCGTTTGGCGGGGCGAACCGCCTAAACGAACTTCGAGTACGTCGGCAGGTCGAGGAAACCGTTGCCCGACAGGCCGATCAAAATGGCCGGACCCGAACCCGGCTCACCCTCGTACTTCGCGGCCTCGGCACACGCGGCGGCGATGGCGTGGTTCGACTCCGGCGCCGGAACCGTGCCCTCGCAGCGGGCGAAACGCACGCCGGCGGCGAACGCGTCCTCCTGCTCGACCGTGGTGGTCTCCACCAACCCCAACTCCACGGCGTGCGACACCATCGGCGCCATCGCGTGGTAACGCAGACCACCGGCGTGAATCGGATCCGGCACGAAATCGCTGCCCAGGGTGTGCATCTTCAACAGCGGCGTCAACCCCGCCACATCGCCATGGTCGTAGCGGTACTCGCCCCGCGTCAACGACGGGCACTTGGCGGGCTCGGCGGCGATGATGCGCGGCGCATCGTCTCCCACGAACTTCTTCGCATCCCCCTTCGCCCCCGACGCGGAGGTCGGAGTGGAGGAACGGCCGCCGTCGTCAAGCACGGAACCCGTCAACGAATGCCCGATGAACGGGAACGTCAAACCAGCCAGGTTCGACCCGCCGCCGGCGCAACCGACCACCACATCCGGGCCGGACTCGCCGAACATCGCCAGCTGCGCGGCGGCCTCCTGACCGATGATCGTCTGGTGCAACATCACGTGATTGAGCACGCTGCCCAGGGCGTACCGCGAATTCTTGCCGTTCACCGCGACCTCGATGGCCTCCGACACGGCCATGCCCAACGAACCCGGGGTATCCGGATCCTTCGCCAGAATCGCGCGCCCCGCCTCGGTCAGATCCGACGGCGACGGGTGCACCGAACCGCCGTAGACCTCCATCAGCATGCGGCGGTAGGGCTTCGAATCGTACGACGCACGCACCTGCCACACCTCGACGCCCAAGCCGAAGAACTGGGCGGCGAACGCCAGCGACGCACCCCACTGGCCGGCGCCGGTCTCGGTGGTCAGGTTCTCGATGCCGTCGAGCATGTTGTAGTACGCCTGCGCCACCGACGTGTTCGGCTTGTGCGAACCGATGGGGGAGACGGACTCGTTCTTGTAGTAGATGCGGGCGGAGGTGCCCAGCTCCTTCTCCAGACGGCGCGCCCGGCCCAGCGGCGACGGACGCCACAGGCGGTAGATTTCGCGGATCGGCTCGGGGATCTCGATCCACCGGTCGGTGGAGAACTCCTGCTCGACCAGCCCGGACGCGAAGATCGGCTCCATCTCCTCCGGCTTCAGCGGCTCACGGGTGCCGGGGTGGAGGTGCGGCGGCAGCGGCTCGGGGAAGTCGGCGGCGAGGTTGTACCAGTGGGTCGGCAGCGCCGAGTCGGGGAGAATCGCCTTGGTCATCTCGCCGTTCGCGCCGTTCGCGCCGTTGGCGTCGGTGCCGGGCCGGGCCTGGGTGGTCATGTGTGCTCCTGTGTAGTGCGGATGGTTCACCTCAGCGTATCCGGCGACGCGGACCGTGATCGCCATTAGGCTGGGCGGACATGAAGCTGTTTGCGGCCGCCCTCGATTTCCGTGCCGTCGCCCGCGAGTTCGGGGTGCCGGAGACGTTCGCCCCGGAGGTGCACGCCGATGCCGCGGCTGCGGTGGATCGGCGGGCGGCGCGGAAGGATTTGCGCGACGTCGCGTTCGTGACCATCGACCCGCCCGGCTCCATGGATCTGGATCAGGCGATGCACATCAGCGCGTGGGGCGGGGATGGCGCCGGCGCGGGCCCGGGTGCCGGCGACTCGGGCCCGGGCGCCGGCGCGGGCACTGGCACCGACGACGCGGGCGCTGGCGACCCCGACACCGCCGGTTGGCGCGTGCTGTACGCGATCGCGGACGTCGGCGGGCTCATCGCGCCGGATTCGTTGACGGCGGCCGAGTCGATGCGCCGCGGGCAGACGATTTATCTGCCGGACGAGCCGACGCGCCTGCATCCGGCGGCGCTGTCGGAGGGTGCGGGCAGTTTGCTTCCCGACGTCGACCGCCCGGCCATCGTCTGGGACATCGTCGTCGACGCGGATGGGGAGCCGACGTTGCGCGACGTGTTCCCGGCTCTGGTGCGGTCGGTGGCGCGGCTGGAGTACGTCGCGGTGCAGGAGTCGTTCGATGCCGGGGTCCCGCATCCGTCGATTGCGCTGCTTCCGGAAGTTGGGCGGGCCAGGCAGGGGTCGGCGCGTCGTCGTGAAGCGATCAATTTGCGGTTGCCGTCGCAGTCGGTGGTGCCGACGGGGGATGGCCGGTGGGAGCTGCGCTTGGATGCGCGGCCGCCGGTGATGGATTTCAATTCGGAGATTTCGCTGTTGGCGGGGATGGTCGCGGGTCAGATGATGGCGGAGGCCGGCGTCGGGGTGTTGCGGACGTTGCGGCCGGCGGGCGAGGCTGCGCTGGCGGAGTTTCGGGTGGCGGCGCGCGCGTTGGGGTACGAGCTGCCCGATGATGCGGGCATTGCCGAGGTCAGCGCGTTTTTGGCGGGCGTCGACGCGGATTCGACCCGCGGGATGGCGGTGATGAAGGATGCGTCGCGCCTGTTGCGCGGCTCGGGGTACGAGCGGTTGGAGACGCTTGACGACGGTTCGGCCCCCGCACCGTCCGACGTGCCGGTGCATTCGGGCGTGGGTGGCCCGTACGCGCATGTGACGGCCCCGTTGCGACGGCTGATCGACCGGTTCGGGCTGGAGTATTGTCTGGCCATCGCGGCTCACCGGCGCGGCGACACGCAGGAGGTGGAGGTCCCCGGGTGGGTGACGGCCGGGGTCGACGAGGCGATTTCGGTGATGGCGTCGTCGGGGCAGCTGGCGTCGCGGGTGGACCGGGCGTGCCTGGATCTGACCGAGGCGGTGGTGTTGGAGCCGTGGGTGGGCCATGCCTTCGACTCCGCGGTGCTCCACGACCGTGGCGAGGAGGTCGAGGTGTTCGTGTTCGAGCCGCCGGTGTTCGCCAAGTGCCGGGGAACGACCGACGCGGGTGTGCCGGACGAGGGCACGGCCCAGCGGGTCAGCCTGGTCGCCGCCGATCCGTCGAATCCCGTGGAGGCGGAGGTGCTGTTCGCCTGGCCGGCTGATTAGGGGGGTGCGCCTGGCCCGCAGATTAGGACAGCGGGCCCGGCCGGCGGATCAGAGCAGCGCGCCGGGCCTGCCGATTAGGGCGGCATGAAAGCGCCCCGGCTCAGAACGGTGAGTCGATGACGGCCCCGGCGTCGGTGTCGGTGATGCGCAGGACGGTGCCGCCGTCGCGGCGGATGGCGGCTTCGACGTCGTCGGCGTCGTCGGCGTGGGCCCAGACGACCACGGCGGCGCCGGGTGCCGGGCAGCAGCGGGCCACGGCGTCATGGCCGTCGAGGGAGGCGACCACGCGGCCGAGCGGCGAATCGGCCGCCGGGGCGGTGTCGCGCACGGTGACGTCGTGGGAGACTCCGGCCATTGCGGCGGCGGCGTCGCCGTGGCGCAGGTGGGCGGACACGGCGCGGGCGCGGTCGGAGCAGCCGGAGGCGTCGTCGAGCCACTGGGTGGCGCGACCGACGGTGGGGGCGTCGCCGTCGGGCTGGACCTCACGGCGGGCGCGGACCCATTCGAGGACCCGCGGCTGTGCCTCGGGCAGGCCGCTGAGGGTGGGCACGCCGAAGGCGGAGCATGCCTCGGTGAAGAACTCGTGGCGCTCCACCTGCGGCGACGCGCCGGTGATGTCGGGGGAGTAGGCCACCATCAGCGACAGGTTGTCCGGGCGCGGCGTCTGGGTGACGGCTTCGTCGGAGTGGTTGCACGTCAGCACCGAGTCGGGACGGCTGCGCAGGGCCACGGTGTAGGGGTGCAGCGGCCAGTGGCCGCCGTAGTGGGCCGCCGACGTTTCGTGGAGGGCGGCGGCCAGGCGGGCGCGGGTGGGCACGTCGTCGCGGTCGCCCCAGCGGGCGTTGGCAGCCAGCGCAACCGCCGACTGCAGTGCGGGAAGCTCGCCGAGGCCGCGACCGGCGGGAATGTTCGACGCCCAGCGCACGGTGAGGCCGGAGCCGGTGCGGGGGATGAGGTGCGTGGTGTGCTGCAGCGCCACGACGGCCGCCGCGATGGCGGTGATTTCGGCCGGGTACGCCGGCGGCACGGCATCGGGCATGGGCAGGCGGGTTTCCTCGCCGGTGCGGGCGGCGATGACGACGAGTTCGTCGGCGTCGTTTTCCTCCAACGCCACGGCCACGGACACGGGCAGCGCGGTGGCCAGCAGCATGCCGCCGGTCGCCGCGCACGCCTCGCCGAGCAGTTCCACCGATCCCGGCGCGTGCGCGATCGTCGCCTCGGGACCCGCGGACTCGCGGACTCGTTCGACGGCGGCGGGAACGGACATCGGGGACCTTTCGACGGCAACGGAGGGCGGACGCGACGGCATCGCGGCAACCGGCCTTTTCCGGGTGCCGCGTCGTCGCGGATCATGTCCTGAGATAGTACCCGCAGGTAGCCTGGACACAACCTGCCCACGACCGACCCAGGAGGATGACATGGCCGGCGATGACAAGGATTGGTACTACACGCCCTCGACCGGTGAGGTGACCCGCGGCAAGAAGAGCGGGTGGGACGACCGGATGGGCCCCTACGCCTCGGAGGCGGAGGCCCGCGCCGCGATGGACCGCGTCGCCGCCCGCAACCGCGCCGCCGACGATTGGGACGAGGAAGACGACGACTGGGGCAAGCCCCCGGCCGGTGCGTAAGGGCCGTGCTCCGGCGGGCGCGCAGATGCCGCGCCCGCAGTCGGCGCATGGGGTCCGCACCCGCAGTGGGCGCCGAACCTACTTCTTGCGCTTGGCCTTTTTCTCGGCGTCCTTCGCCGCTTCCTTCGCGGCCTTCTCGCGGGCCTTCTTCATCTTCGATTCGAGCTTGTCGTACGCCTTGAGCACGTCCTCGACGTCGTCGTCGTAGGCCTCCAGCGCCTTCAGGCCGTCCATGCGCTCGATCTGGTACAGCACGCCGTACCCGAAGGTGTCCTGACCGTGCGCGTGGGCGCGGCGGGCCTTCTGCAGCAGGACCTGGCGGGCGGTGCAGGTGTCCTGGAAATCGCCCAGCGACGACTGCAGCGTCTTGCACGTCCCGAACAGCTTCTTGGTGGGCATGCCCGCCGACTGCGCGGCCTCCGCGGAGTAGCGCAGCTTCTTGGCGGCCTTGCGCACGTCGTGGAAATGCTCCTCGCGCTCGGCGACCGGGATGGACCGATCATCGCGGCATTCGACGGCCTTGCGGTGGCGCTTCTCGAACTTCGCGAACGCCTTCGACAGATGAATCGCCAGCACCGCGTTGGTCTCGGCGCGCAGCTGCTCCGGCGTCTTCTCGGTTGCCTTCTCCGGCTTCTTCTCCGGGGCCTGCTCGGCGACCTGCTCCGTCGCGGCGTCGCGGGCCTCGGGCTCGTCGTCGCTTTCCGACGGCTCCTCTTCCGACGCACCGGCCTCGTCGCCGGACTCGCCGGGGCCGAACTCGGCGTCGGCGGCATCCGACTCGTCGACGATGCGACGCGCGGTCTCGTCCGACGACAGCTCATCGTCGTCCTCACGCTCCTCGGCCGCGACGTCGGCGTCGTCAAGCGAAGTAGCGGCACCGTCGGCCGACTCGACCCCGGACTGCTCCGCGGCCTTGCGCTCGGCGACCTCCTGCTCCGCCTTCTCGGCGTCCTCCGCGGTATTGGGGTTGACCGGCGGATCGGCCAGCAGCTCGTCGAGCTGATCGAGAAGGGTCAGGTACCGGCTCGAATCCAGCGCGGCGACGACGCGACGATGCGCCCGGTCGTAATCGCGGCGAATGTCGGCGACGAGCTCCTCGCGCATCTCGTCGTCGATGACGTCGGCCTCGTCGCGCCCGAGCTGATTCTCGAACCGCTCCGCCACCACCTCCGCGTCGCGCGCCACGCCCAGCACACCGGCCAGCAGCTTCAGCTCCGACTCCATGTGCGGCAACTGATCGCCGACGAGAATGCCGTGGAACGTCTGCATGTGACTGCGCAGCTCACGGGTGGCCACACGCATCTGGTGCACCGAATCCCACTCGTCGCGGCGAACCTTCGGATCCCACTCGACCATCTTCGCCACATTCGCCGCCAGCGCATCGACCACCGCGCGACCCGGCGTGCCCTCCGGCAGATCCGCCGGTGACGGAGGCAGCGGCGCCGCGTCCATCGACGAACCCAGCGCCGTGGCCAACTTCGACGGGCTCTCCGACGGCGTCGCGCCAGCGATGCCCAGCACCGCGCCCAGACGCTCCAACAGCTCCGCGCCCTCCGGCGTGCCGGCGATGTCGCCGATCAGCTCGATCTCCCACTCGCGCCACGACGTCTCCTCGCCGCCCGGAAGCAACGACACCGCCGTGACATGGTCATCGCAGAACTCGGCGATCGGCTCGCCGGCGGCGTTTTTCAGCGTGGACACGTGGCGCACGTTGTCGACCCGTGCGATCGGGCGCAGCGGATGATCGCGGACGATGGACCGCACCGGGGCGAGCAGCGCATCCGGAACCACGTAGACCGCCTCGGCGCCCTCGCCCTCGGCCAACCCCTCGTCGAGGGCGGCGCCGTACTCCATGCGGCCGGCCTCCGCCGGGGTCTTCAGGTGCCAGCCCTCGTCCGGGCCGCCCAACCGGCGGCGCAGCGTGCGCTTCGCCCGCGTCAGGCGCAGATCCTCGGTGTCGAGATACGTCGCAGACATCTCGCGGACGTCCACCTCGACGTCGGCGACGCCGGGCACGAAATCGAACCCGGGGGCCACCGCCTGCTCGGGCGCGGAGAACTTCACCTCGATCTCGAGGTTTTCGGACGGTGCGGTCCGCTCCTTCGTGCTGCCGGAGACGGTCGTGTCGGGGGTGCTGCCGGAATCGTTCATGCCCTCCATCCTACCCCCGGAAGGAAGGGGTGGGCAGGGCCGTTCATGCCCGGTTCGCGCGTCGGCGGGGTCACCCGCATGTGGGGTGGGCGGCGACCCGGCCGGGCCGTCACCGCAGGGCCTCCGGTCAGCCCTTGAAATCCTTGTCGGCGGGCGGGAAGTCACGGGATTCCACCTGCGCGACGTAATCGCGGGCGCCGCTTTCCAGGATCTCGCCGACCTCGCCGAAGACGGCGGCGAAGGACGGACGGCGGCCGTCGGACGGGACCGCGAAGGCGTCGTGCCACACGAGCACCTGACCGTCGCACTGGTTGCCGGCGCCGATGCCGCACGTCGGAATCGGCGACTCGGCGGTGATCTCCGTGGCCAGCTCCGCCGGGACCATCTCCAGCACGACCGCGTGGGCGCCCGCGTCGGCGACGGCGCGGGCATCGCGGCGCAGCTGCTCGGCGCCCTCGCCCCGGCCCTGGACCTTGAAACCGGACAGGGCGTTGACCGACTGCGGGGTGAAGCCGATGTGGGCCATCACCGGAATTCCGGCGTTGACAAGCGCCCGGATGCGCGGGGCGATGCGCTCGCCGCCCTCGATCTTGATCATGTGGGCACCGGTTTCGCGCATCATGCGCGCCGCGCTGAGCACCGCCTGCTCGTCGGAAGCCTCGTACACGCCGAAGGGCAGGTCGGCGACGACCAGCGCGTTCGGGGCGCCGCGGACCACGGCGCGGGCCAGGGGGATCAGCTCGTCGAGCGACACCTCGGTGGTGGTGTCGTACCCGTACATGACGTTGGCGGCGGAATCTCCCACCAGGAGAACTTCGACGCCGGCGTTGGAGAACGCGCGGGCCGTGGAGTAGTCGTAGCAGGTCAGCATCGCCCAGGGCCGGCCCTCGGCCTTGCGGGCTGCGAGATCGTTCAGGCGCATCTTCCGGGTGCTCATGTTCGCCAAGCATGCCACACCGGCGTGCCACACGAACCACGGTCGCCCGCGTAACTTGGAGAGCATGAATCGCCAACAGGAATTCGTCCTCCGCGCCATCGAGGAGCGCGACATTCGCTTCATCCGCCTGTGGTTCACGGACATTCTCGGGTATCTGAAGTCCGTGGCGGTCGCCCCCGCGGAGTTGGAGGGCGCCTTCGAGGAGGGCATCGGCTTCGACGGCTCGGCCATCGAGGGGTTCTCCCGCGTGTCGGAGTCCGACACCATCGCCCGCCCCGATCCGTCGACCTTCCAGATTCTGCCGTGGCGCCATGATGACCGGGAGCTGCACTCGGCCCGCATGTTCTGCGACATCTCCATGCCCGACGGCCAGGCCAGCTGGGCGGACCCGCGGCACGTCCTGCGTCGCCAGGTGCAGGCTGCGGCGGATCAGGGCTTCACGTCTTACATCCATCCGGAGATCGAGTTCTTCCTCGTCGATTCCCTCGACACCGACGGCCAGCCCCCGGTGCCGACGGACAACGGCGGCTATTTCGACCAGGCCGTTCACGACAAGGCGCCGGATTTTCGTCGTCACGCAATCAACGCACTCGAGGCGATGGGCATCCCCGTGGAGTTTTCCCACCACGAAAACGCCCCGGGCCAGCAGGAGATCGACCTGCGCTACGCGGACGCCCTGACGATGGCGGACAACATCATGACGTTCCGCTACCTGATCAAGGAGGTGGCCATGCGCAACGGAGTGCGCGCCACTTTCATGCCCAAGCCGTTCGCCGATCAGCCGGGCAGCGCCATGCACACGCACATTTCCCTGTTCGAGGGCGACGACAACGCCTTCCACGACCCCGACGACGAGCATCAGCTGTCGTCGACGGCGCGCAGCTTCATCGCGGGCATTTTGACGCACGCGCCGGAGATTTCCGCGGTGACCAACCAGTGGGTGAACTCCTACAAGCGCACGGTCTTCGGCGACGAGGCCCCGACGGCGGCGACGTGGGGCCTGGCCAACCGGTCCGCGTTGGTTCGCGTGCCCATGTACTCGCCGGGCAAGGCGGCGTCGCGGCGGGTGGAGATCCGGTCGGTCGATTCGGCCTGCAACCCGTATCTGGCGTATTCCGTCATCCTCGCCGCCGGCATGCGCGGCATCCAGGACGGTTACGAGCTGCCCCCGCAGGCGGAGGACAACATTTCGGAGCTGACCCGCCGCGAGCGGCGCGCCATGGGCTACCGCGACTTGCCGACGTCGCTGGAGGAGGCGCTGCGCGAGATGGAACGGTCCGACCTGGTCGCCGACACCCTCGGCGATCACGTCCACGAGTTTTTCCTGCGCAACAAGTGGCGCGAGTGGCGCGAGTACCAGAGCCAGGTGACGGCCTGGGAGCTGCGCACGAACCTGGACTACTGACCGCTGCAGCACCGGCCGCTGGAACACGGACTGCTGCAGCACCGACCGCTGGACCACTGACCGCGCCGACGGTGAGCGAACCGGACGACGAAACGACGAGCACGACATGGTGATCACGACATGGTGATGAGGAATCGCCCCCGCACGTCCCGGCAGACGGTGCCGACCCCGGCCGCCCTCGGGTTGCCGGACGCCGAGCGGTCGACGGCCGATTTGAGGGAACTCGGCTGGTACGACGAGGACGGCCTGGAGCTGTTGTGGGGCCTGGCCGGCGCCGCCGATCCGGAGCTGGCGCTGACGGCGTTGGTGCGGTTAAAGGAAAAGCTCGACTCCGGCATCGCGTCCGGCGAGTTGCCGGAGTGGGCGTCGTGGTCGGCGCTGGATGCGGCGATGCGCCAGCAGGTGCTCATGCGCACCCGGGTGTTCGCCCTGCTGGGCGCTTCGTCGATGTTGGGCGACCACATGGTGGCGAATCCGACGACGTGGTCGCTGTTGCTGGCGGATCTGCCGACCCGGGCGGACATGTTCCGCGACATGCTCACCTCCGTCGAGGCCACGCCGGAGACCCCGGTGCGCACGGACGAGGAGTCGGTGAAGGAGGCCGCGGAGCTGGAGTACCGGGAGCCGACGGCGTCGTCGCCGGAGTTGGAGGACGCCGGCCTGTACCGGGCGGGGCTGACCGGGCGCGAGGCGGACGTCGCCATGAAGCGGACGTACCGCAACCTGATCATGCGGGTGGCCGCGGCGGACTTGGCGGGCACGTATCCGCGTGGGCCGCGTCGTCCGGGGCAGCCGCCGATCCCGTTCACCCGCGTCACGGGGGCCCTGTCGGATTTGGCGGATGCCGCGCTGACGGCGGCCCTGTCGGTGGCGGTGGCCACGACGTATCCGGATGCCCCGGTGTCGACGCGTCTGGCGGTGTTGGCGATGGGCAAGTGCGGTGCCCGGGAGCTCAATTACATTTCCGACGTCGACGTCATCTTCGTCGCCGAACCGGCCGATGCCCGGGCCACGCGTCTGGCGTCGGAGTTCATCCGGGTTGCGTGCCGCTGTTTCTTCGAGGTCGACGCCGCCCTGCGCCCGGAGGGCAAGTCGGGGGCGTTGGTGCGCACGTTGGACTCGCATCGGGCCTACTACAAGCGGTGGGCGCAGACGTGGGAGTTCCAGGCGCAGCTCAAGGCCCGGCCGATGACGGGCGACTTGGATTTGGGCCGCGAGTACGTCGAGGGGCTTTCGCCGTTGGTGTGGACGGCGTCGCAGCGTGATTCCTTCGTGGAGGACGTGCAGGCGATGCGCGATCGCGTCATCGAGAACGTCCCCGACGAGTTGAAGAACCGCGAGCTGAAGTTGGGTCGCGGTGGGCTGCGCGACGTGGAGTTCGCGGTGCAGCTGTTGCAGTTGGTTCATGGGCGTTACGACGAGTCGCTGCGGGTCCTGCCCACCGTGGAGGCTCTGGAGGCTCTGGTGGAGGCCGGCTACGTCGGCCGCGAGGACGGGCGCGTCCTGGTCGAGTGCTACGAGTTCATGCGTCTGTTGGAGCATCGCCTGCAGTTGCAGAAGATGCGGCGAACGCACACGTTGCCGCCGGAGGAGGACGTTTCCGCCCGCCGTTGGTTGGGGCGGGCCGCCGGCGTCACCCCGGCCGGGTCGGAGAATTCCGCCGATGCGTTGGCGAAGCGGATTCGGGCGACGGGGCGGCAGATTCGGACGCTCCACAACAAGTTGTTCTTCCGTCCGCTGCTGAATTCCGTGGTGGAGCAGGACACCGGCACGATGCAGTTGTCGGCCGATGCGGCGAAGCGTCAGTTGGCGGCGCTGGGCTACCTGTATCCGGATCGGGCGTACGACCATTTGTCGGCGTTGGCGTCGGGGACGTCGCGCAAGGCGCGCATTCAGGCGATGCTGTTGCCGACGTTGATGGAGTGGCTGTCGGACACTGCGGAGCCGGACGCCGGTCTGCTCAACTACCGCAAGCTGTCCGATGTGTTGGTGGACAAGACGTGGTTCCTGCGCATGCTTCGCGACGAGGGCGTGGTCGGCGAGCGGTTGATGCACATTTTGGGAACGTCGCCGTACGTGTCCGGTCTGTTGTTGTCGTCTCCGGACACGATCAAGCTTTTCGGCGATGGTGCGGCCGGGCCGAAGCTGCTGGACACCGATCCGGCGACGGTGGGCCGGTCGTTGGTGGCCACCGCGAATCGGCACACGGATCCGGATCGGGCCATCGGCGTGGCCCGGGCGTTGCGGCGTGCCGAGTTGGCGCGCGTTGCGTCGGCCGACCTGTTGGGGTTCATGGACGTCGAGTCCGTGTGCACGTCGCTGTCGCTGGTGTGGGACAACGTGCTCGAGGCGGCGCTGGCCGCCGAGATCCGCGGTTGGTGTGCGCAGCATCCGGATGAGCCGGTGCCGGCGATCGTTTCGGTCATCGGCATGGGCCGTCTCGGCGGCGGCGAGCTGGGGTACGGGTCGGACGCCGACGTGATGTTCGTGTGTGAACCGGCCGTCGGCGACGACGGGGAACCGGTGGCGGATGACAGTGACGCGGTGCGGTGGGCGATCGGCATCTGCGACGCCCTGCGCCGTCGGTTGGCCAAGCCGAGTCAGGACCCGCCGTTGGAGGTGGATCTCGATCTGCGGCCGGAGGGGCGGTCGGGGCCGCCGGTGCGCACGTTGGATTCTTACCTGGCCTATTACGAGAGGTGGGGCGAGACGTGGGAGATCCAGGCGTTGTTGCGTGCGACGTGGATCGCGGGCGACAAGGATCTGGGGGAGAGGTTCCTCCACGGCATCGACCGGTTCCGGTATCCGGAGGGCGGGGCGTCCGAGCAGGTCGTGCGCGACGTGCGCCGCATGAAGGCCCGGGTGGACAACGAGCGCCTGCCGCGCGGGGCGAACCGGCGCACGCACACGAAGTTGGGGTCGGGTGCGTTGACGGACATCGAGTGGACGGTGCAGTTGCTCACCTTCATGCACGCCCATGAGGTGCCGGGGCTGCACAACACGTCGACGTTGCAGTGTTTGCGGGCGCTTGCCGACGACGAGATCCTGTCCGCCGATGATGCCGAGACGTTGCGCACGGCGTGGTTGACGGCGACGAAGGCGCGCAACGCCCTGGTGCTCACCCGCGGCAAGCGAACGGACGAGCTGCCCCAGCCGGGGCCGCAGTTGGCGCAGGTCGCCGGTGCCGCGGGCTGGGATCCGGACGACAACACCGGGTTCATGGAGAACTATCTCCGCGTCACCCGGCACTCCCGCCGCGTGGTCGACCGCGTCTTCTGGGGAGAGGAGAATCCGGCGCACGACTAGGGTGCGCCGAGGCGTCTCGTCGGTGTGTCAGCGCGATGCGATGTCGCGGTTCCGCTTGGCCGGAGCGATTTTCACGTGGTGCTATCGCCGCTGGCCAATACGCCACACCGTGATGACCGCCGCGATGAACACCAGACCAGTGGTGAATGTGACGGTGGTTTCACGTGCCCCCATGGCGTGGAAAAGCTCTCCGGCGGCCAAGGCCCCCCAGGGCCACGCCCTGCGCCGCGAGCGCGCGAGGCATCCTCCGATTGTTGCCCCACCGCCGATGGGCGAGGACGGCCATCAATCCGATGGTGATCGCAAAAGCAAATCCGTCCGACCAGCTTAATGGGCGTGAGATTGCGGCGACAATCGGAATTCCGAGTGCGGTAGTCAAGCACAGGAACCCGGTTGATCGAATAATGTCCGTCAAAAACCGGCGTTGAGAATCGGAGAACTGCACTATCTGCGCCTTTCTGCCGGTGCAACTTCCCGGCCGGCATTAAGCGCCTGGCTCATGTCGTAACACGTTTGGTCGTTCAAAAATTCGATTCCATTCCGTGAAGCGTGGGTTGGCCCGGCCGAGCACTTCTGCGACACCGTATTCGAATGAAACGCCGTCCTTTGGGAACCGCCGACCCGTGGGTCCGTGTGGTCGTGTTCTCGGAGCGTGTGTGCCCTACCCGGCGTGCCGACGTGGGGATCCCACGCCCCGAAGGCCCGGATGGTTCCCCATCCCGGACCCCGATGGGCCATAATGACCCGAATGGAGAGCAGGGCCGATTACGCAGCCAGCCCCGACTTCGGCGAACACGTCGGACGTCTGGGCGAGGCGGAGCTGCGTCGGCTCCTGCGCGTGGCCTGCCCGGGCAGTTCCACCCCGGTGTCGCGGGCCGAAACCGCGGAACTGTTGATGACGCGGCAGGCCGCCCTGACCGCCGTGTCGGCCGCGACGCCGGATGTGCTGGCCGCGGTGAAGCTGGTGCATGTTCTGGAGGACTCCGCAGCCGTCGACGACATCACCGCCGTCGCGGTGTGGGGTTCCGAGGCGGACTCGATGCCCCACGACGGCGACCATCCGCCATCCACCGTCCGACTCCCCGCCGCCCGGGCCGACGTCACCGCGTTGATGGGCCGCGCCGAGGATCTGGGTCTGGTGTGGCAGGAACCGGAGGGCGTGTGGAACGTGCCCCCGCACATCTCGGACGTCCTGGTCCAGGACCCGACGATGGCGACGCCCGTGGCGTACCTGTTCGACTTCAACAACCGCTCCGAGCTGCTTCGCAAGATGGAGAACCTCGGGTTGATCTCCGCCGCCGAGCACCGCGCCGCAGTTGCCGTGGAGGGGGCGGCGGAGCGCGTCAGTCCCGTCGACGATGAACCGGTCGCCCCGGGCGCTCCGTCGGGTGTCGAGTTGCTCGCCCGGTTGCGCACGTTCCTGTGTTCGCCGCGCCACGTCCGCGCGCTGGTGGACACCGCCCCGGATGCCATCAAGAAGTCGCTTCTGCTGTTCGCCAGCGAGGCCATCTACCTCGACGCCCGCGAGTGGGGCGGACGCCGCGCCGCCGCCGTCGAATGGGCGGTCGAGCATCTGCTGGCGGTCACGTTCGAGACGGCCGACGACACCACGGGCGGCGAACACGCGCAGCCGGTCGACGCCGCAGGCGCATTCGATTGCCGACCGGGTTTCGTGCTCAACGCATCGATGATTTCGCCGGTGGCCCTGGCGTTGAAGATGGACCGGCTGCCCCTGCCCACGCCGCACCCGAAGGAGCCGCGCACGGCGTGGACGCCGCCGGAGGCGTACGTCGAAGCGGCGACGTCGGCCGTGGCGGTGGGCACCGCCGTCATGCAGTTGTGGGAAGACGGCGGTTACCTGGGGGCGGGTGCCCTCCACGACTTCCCCGGTTCCGTCGCCGCGTCGGATTTCGCCGCGTCCGTTGGAGCGGATGTGTCCGTGGTCTTCGAGGTGGTGGGCATGCTCGTCGACGCCGGTTTCATGGACCCGGTCACGGGCCAGCCGACGGCGCGATCGGCGCAGAGGTGGTTCTCCGCCGACGCCTCGCGCCGCTGGGCCTGGCTGGTCGCCGGGTGGCTCCGCGGCCCCGTTCATTGGATCGGCGAGAACGCGCAGGAAAGTTGGATGCCCCCTGCCGAGGTGCTGGCCGACGTCGCCAAGCGGGTTCGTCGTGAAGCGGTCGCGCTCGCCGCGGACCTCGACGACGGCATGATGTGGTACCCGTGCTGCATCGACTCGCACCTGAACTGGACGTGCGGCGCCCTGTACGACGGTCTGGATGACATGTGGGGCGGGGTGCTCCACCGGGTCATGGAGGGCATGCGCGCGCTGGGGCTGCTCGTCGACGGTGCCGCCGGGATGCCCGTGCGTGCGGTCATGGCGGCGCTGGGCCACGCCTGGCTGTCGGGGCAGGATCCGCACGTTGACGAAGCGGTGGAGTTGATCGCCGCCGAGGCCGGGGATTTCGTGCCGGTGCAGCGGCGGGCGCAGGTGCGGTTGTACCCGAATTCGCTGCGCGTGGGGCGTCCGCAGTTGGTCGCCGTGGTCCGCGGCGTGCCCGGCCATGATCTCGCGGTGACGATGGATTCCATGGCGCACCGTCGGAAGTGCGGCGCGACGTCGGAGTGGGTGTTCACCGAAGAGTCGCTGGCCGACGCGCTCGACGAGTACGACGGCGACGTCAAGGCGATTGTGGCGGCGGCCCGCGACGTCACCGCGGGGTCCGCGTGGCTGCGGATGCTGCGCATTGAGCTGCGCGGGGTCGCCGAGGGTTTGGAGCTGGAGCCGTTGCTTCCCGACGAGCCCGCCGCCGATCCGTTCACCGACGATGACGAGACCAATGACGTCGAAGCCGGCCGGAGCCGGGATGCCGAGGCGGCCGCGACCGACGCGGCCGATGCAGTCTGCGACGGCGGCGACGCGATGCGGCAGTCAGCGCAGGAAAACGCGCTTTTCGACGTCATCGGCGTCGATGACGGCGTCGTGGGTGAAAACGGCGTGATCGAACCGCCGTTGTTCGACCTTCCGGGACTGCGCCCGTCGGCGTCGCTGACGGGTGATGACTCGGATCAGCGGGAATCCGGTGCCGCGTCCGGGGGAGGAGCCGGGCCGGGCGCCGAGGGCGTCGCAGAGTCCGCGTCCGCGTCCGACTCCGGGGGCGGGGCCGGGGCCGCCGATGCGACGTACATCGAAGATCCCCTGCGTCGCCCGGATTCCGGCAGCGGTCCGGGCGTGCCCACCCAGCCGCCGCTGTTCTGATAGCGGATCTTCTGCGCCGCGCCGGCGCCCTGCCGCCGACGCCCCCGCCGACGGCCTACTGCCGGCCGTTCAGCGCGGCGATCTCGTCGACGAGTTTCTGCAGGTCGTCGGCCTTGCCCTCCGCCGGGGTGAACCGGCCGTCGGGGAACTCCTCGCCGAGGAAGATGTTCACGGTCGCCTCGGCGTCCTTCATCTTGAGGTTGCCGACGATGTCGCGCCAGTGCTTGATGGACCGCTGGCCGCCGCCGAAGCCGTAGCCGACGAAGCCGGCGGGCTTGTCGTTCCACTCGACGAACAGCAGGTCGACGGCGTTCTTCAACGCGGCCGGGGGAGCGGCGTTGTACTCGGCGGTGACGAACACGTAGGCGTCGCACTCCTTGACGGCCTCGGCCCACTTCACGGTCTTCGGGTCCTCGTACTTGCCGTTGGCCTGGCCCGGGATGGTGGGCTCGCCGAGCAGGTCGAGGTCGAAATCGGCGACCTTCAGGTCCTTGATCTCGACGTCGGTGCGGGCGGAGAGGTTCTCGATGACCCACTCGCCGACGACGGTGCCGACGTTGCCGGGGCGGGTGGTGCCGGTGATGATGCCGAACTTCATGTGCGGGGTGCTCCTTCAGTAGTTGATGTCATGTCAACTATATTGGTCGCTCTCGCATCCCACGACGATACGGCCGTGTGGGATGTGTCACGTCGGCTGCGAGGAGGTGGGCGTCGTCAAGCAAAAAATCCCGGCACCGGCAATGCGTCGCGGCAGCGAACTGCTTGACGACGAGCCGGCCCTCATCGCTTGCGGCGCGGATCCGACCGCTTCGCCGAGGTCATCGAGGCGGTCCTGGAACCGGTCTTCTTGCCGCCGGCCTTGCGCGCGTCGCGGCGGCGCAACAGCTTGCGGGGCGCGCGGCGTTCCGGTTGATCCGACCGGTATTTGCGGATCTCGGCCTTGTCGACCCAGTGCGGGGTGGCGCAGGCGTCGTGGTCGAGCAGGTCCGCCGGGTCGTGGACGTAGGTGGTGATCTTTTCGCCCGCGGCGGTGAGCAGCTCCTCGAGCAGTTCCTTCGCCTTCGGGGCCAGGGAACGGACCTCGACGAGATCGACGAACAGGTCGGTGCCGGACGCCGCGCCGCGGGTGACCTCCCGGTCGATGGCCTCGTAGGAACAGAAATCGATGTCGCCGTACAGGCGCAGCAGCGTGGTGTCCTGGACTCCGTCGGCGTTGAAGTCGACGACCGCGCGATGGCGCAGTGCACCATGCGGCCGGCCGGTAACGCGCATCATGTGCAGGCCCAGCTCCGACGAGGCGCGGTGGAAGAACGCGTTGCCGCGCACGGAATGGCCGTGGTCGTCGAGGGGCGGGGAAAACGACGCCAGGGACAACTCACCCGGAATGACGCCCAAGAGGCCGCCCGACACGCCCGATTTGGCGGGCACCCCCACCAAGTTCATCCAGTTGCCCGCCGAGTCGTACATGCCCGACGTCGACATCACCGACAGGATCCACTGCACGGTCTCTTCTCGGAAGACCCTCTTGCCCGACAGCGGATGGACGCCGCCGGTGGCCAGCGTGGCGCCGATCGTCGCCAAGTCGCACACGGTGATGTTGATCGCGCACTGCCGGATGTACCCGCTGAACACCTGCAGCGGGTCGCCCGTGATCGTTTCGGTGGAGCGCAGCAGGTTCGCGATGGCCCGGTTGCGGAAGCCGGTGTCGCATTCGGTGCGCCAGACCTCTTCGTCGACGCCGAGTTGCCGTCCGGCCAGCTCGGACAGACCGTCGAGGATGAGGTCGTCGGCGCTGCCGCCGCAATGTTCCCGCAGCAGGCCGTGGACCGTCAGGGCGCCGGCGTTGATCATGGGGTTGACCGGGCGGCCGCTCTTGTCCACGGAGATTTCGTTGAACGCGTCGCCGGAGGGTTCGACGCCGACGCGTTCGAGCACCGCGTCCAACCCCATTTCCTCGATGGCCAGGCCGTAGACCAGGGGTTTCGAGATCGACTGGATGGTGAATTCGTGGTCGATGTCGCCGAAGGCGTAGAGGTCGCCTTCGGGGCTCATCACCGCGGTGGCCCACAGGTCGGGATTGACTTTCGCCAGCGCCGGAATGTAGGCGGCGTTGTCGCCGTCGGTGATGCCGCGGCACTCCTCCGTAAGCCGGTGGAGCGTCTCGCGGAAAGGTGAACGGATGTCAATCGGGGTCATTCCTCACAGAGTACGGGCAAACCCCTGGGAGGACCGGGTTAGCGGCACGTCGCGTGTGCCGCCGCGGGCCCGCGCGCTGGGTAGTGTCTTCTTGGACCATTTCCCCGCTGAAGGGACCCCGATGAACGACTATCGCCCCCAGATCCACGACGACGTCCCGCAGCCGGGTGAACCGCAGGGCGGTTGGTACGCAAACGGCGGCACCGATCAGCATTACGGGCAGGGCCGGGAAGCACCGGGTGGCGCCACCCAGTACGGATCGGCCCAGTACGGATCGGCGCAGTACGGATCGGCGCAGTACGGATCGGGTCAGTACGACACCGGCCAACACGGCGACACCGGTTCCAGGACCGCGTTGATCGGCGGAATCGCGTTGGTCGGGGGTCTGCTGCTCGGCGGTGCGCTCGGCTTCGCCGGCGGTTCCTCTTCGTCCACGGAGGCCGCGCCGACGACGGTCACCGAAACCGCCACGGAGACGACCACCGTCGAGTCGACCGTCGAGGTCACCGCGTCTCCGGCGGAGGAGCCCGAGGGCGGCGACGAACCGGGGTCGGCGGGCGCGACGATCCCGGGCGACGGCACGTATCTGGTGGGCACCGACATCGAGCCGGGCACCTACCGCGCCGCGGGCGCGGACTCGTGTTACTGGGCGCGGTTGTCCGGGACGACGGGTGACCTCGATGAGATCATCGTCAACGATTTCGGCTCCGGGCAGATGGTGGTCACCATCGCCGAGTCGGACGTGGCCTTCGAAACCGCGCGCTGCGGCACGTGGGAGAAGGTCTCCTAGAGCCGCCCATTGCACCTCGCCGCGACTGAACCCGCGACGAGTCGGGCGGCCCGCTGCAACTCGCGCAGCCCGCTACAGCTCGTAGTGGGCGTCGCTGCGCCGGTGGCCGCGCCGCCGCAGCGCCATCGACGTCAGCAGGCCGGTCATGCCGATCACCCAGACCGCGCCGATCGCGGTCCACGCGATGCGGAAGTCGGCCCAGTCGTAGACGCCGCCGTCGGCGGAGACGTCGAGGAGCACGCCGACGCCCTGCGCGGCGAGCATGGCGGCGGTGAATCCGCCCATGTTGGACAGGCCGGTGCCGGTGGCCAGCACGCGGCGGTCGACGGCTTCGCGAACGGAATCGAAACCGAGGCCGGAAGCCGACGACAGGGCCGCCATCGCGATGTTCAACGCCACCATCGCGGAGAGTCCACGCGGGGCGTCGGGAAGCAGGAACACCACCCACATGCCCATGAGCAGCACGGAGATGACCACGGTCAGGGTGCCGCGGCGGGCGCCGAAGCGGGCCGACAGCACGCCCATCACCGGCCCGGCGGCGACCGCGGCGATGGTGTTGACCACCAGCACGCCGCCGGCCTGGGTGGGGCTGAGCCCCATGGCCAGCGTCATCAGCGGCATGCCCCACAGCAGGGTGAAGGTGGCCTGGTGCATCAGCCCGACCCAGTGGGTGAAGAAACCCTGCCAGCACACCGGGTGGCGCAGCACGACGCCGAGCATGTCGCGCACGGTCGCGCGCTCCTCCTCGCGTGACGACGACCCGTCGTCATGCCCGTCATGCCCGTCGGGTTCGGCAGGGGCCGGGGGCACGTCGGCGATGGCGATGGCCGCGGCGATGCCGACGATGGCGATTCCGGAGCCCAGCGCGAGAAACGCGGCGACCCAGCCCTGGGCGTGGAGCAGCATGAGGAAGGGCACGGCCGAGATGAACTGGCCGATCTGCCCGAGCCCCGCCGTCAGCTGGGTGAACAGCGGAGTGACCTTGAGCGGGAACCACGCGGGCAGCAGGCGCATGGCCGACAGGAACGCGCTGGCGTCGCCGGCGCCGATGAGCACGCGGGCGAGGATGGCGATGGGGTACGACGCCGTCAACGCCAGGGTGATCTGGCCCGCCGCCATGACCAGCGCGCCGACGACCATGGTCTTGCGCGCCCCGAATCGGTCGATGGCCAGCCCCACCGGGATCTGCGCCAACGCGTAGACGCCGACCTGGACGGAGGTGAACACCGCCAGCCGGGACGCGTCGATGTTGAACTGGTCGAGCGCTTCGACGCCGGCGACGCCGAAGGACGTGCGCCCGGTGATCGCCGCCATATACACCAGTACCGCCGCCGCCCATACGGTCAACGCTCGGGCGGTGATGCGGGTGCGTGGATCGACGGTCATTCCTGGCAGTGTAGGCCCCTTCGCCGCGCGTATCCTCACGGGCATGAAACACCCGGACCGCGCGCCCTACGTCAAGGCGTTGCGCATCACCGACGTCGACGCCGTGTTCGGGGACGCCGAATCCGATGGCGGCGATGGGTGGGTGTTGGGGCTGCCCGTCGTGAAGCATCTCCGTGACCTGCGGGAACTTCCTCTGCCCACGCCCGTGACCCTCATCGCCGGGGACAACGGGATGGGCAAGTCGACTTTGCTGGAGGCGATCGCGGTGCTCGCCGGGTGCAATGCCGACGGCGGCTCGCGGCACATGCGCTACTCGGGGCTCGACGACGCCTCGCCGCTGCACCGTGCAATGGGTCTGGTGCGGCGGGCCAATCCCCCCGATGCGTTTTTCCTGCGGGCCGAAGGGCACCTGCGGATGCTCGAGGAGATCGCGAAGAAGCCGCCGCGTGGGCCGACGTACGGACCGGATGAATTGCACCACCTGTCCCACGGGGAATCGGTGTGGGCGGTGGTGACGCACAGGTTCTCCGATGGGCTGTACCTGCTCGACGAGCCGGAGTCGGGGCTGTCGCCGATGCGGCAGATGGCGCTGCTGGCGCAAATCCACGAGCTGGCGAAGGGCGGGGCGCAGTTCATCATCGCCACGCACTCGCCGATCCTGCTGGCCATCCCCGGGGCGACGATTTTCGAGCTGGGCGAAGACGGCATCGACGTGCCCGCTTGGCGTGATTGCGGCGCGGTGGCGGACATGCGGGAGTTCCTCGAGGCGCCGGAGGCGACCGTGGAATACCTGATTTCGCCGGAAACGGACGAGGGCTGATCCGGCCGCACATTGTTGGCGTCGGTTCCCATTTGCAAGTATGCATTTGCGTCATAGGCGGGCCTAATCTGTGGTCATGGGCAGCGCACACGGACACGACCACTCTCAGGGTCATGAGCACGACCACGGCCACTCGCATGGTCACGACCACGGCTCCGGCCATTCGCATGATCACGACCATGGCCACGGTCTGTTCCACGTCCACGATCACGACCACTCCAGCACGGCCTTTCCCCGGTTGGCGATGGCCTTCGGGCTGACGGCGATCATTCTCATCGCCGAGGTCGTCGGCGGCCTCGTCGCCAACTCGCTGGCGCTGCTCGCCGACGCCGCGCACATGGCCTCCGATGGGCTGGGCCTGCTGGTCGCCATGACCGCCGCATGGATCGGATCGCGGCCGGCGACGCGGCTGGCGTCCTACGGATTCCGCCGCGCGGAGGTCCTCGGCGCGATGTTCAACGCGATTCTCGTCGGCGCCGCGGGCGTGTGGATCCTCGTCGAGGCGTTCCACCGCTGGTCCGAGCCGGCCGACGTGTCGTCGGGGACGGTGCTGATCATCGCCGCCATCGGTCTGGTCGCCAATCTCCTCGCGGCGGCGATCCTGGCCAGCGGCGACAAGGACAACATGAACCTGCGCGCGGCGTTGCTGCACGTCATGGTCGACGCCCTCGGTTCGGTTGGCGTGCTCGTCTCCGCGCTGGTGGTGCGGGTGACCGGTTTCGACCGCGCCGACGTCGTGGCGGCGGTGCTCATCGCCTTGCTGGTGATCCCGCAGGCGCTGGCGTTGATCCGCAATGCGGGGGCGGTGCTGTTGGAGCTGGTGCCGTCGGACGTGGACACGCGGCGGCTGGAGGAGTGGATGGTGGCGCGCCCCGGCGTCCGCGGCATCCATGACCTGCACGTCTGGTCGATTCACGGCTCCGATGTGGTGCTCACCGCCCACGTCACGGTCGACGATGACCTCGATTTCTCCGACGCCTGTTCCATCCTGTGCGACATGGAGGACGGCCTCGCCGAGGAGTTCGGCGTCGGCCATGCCACGTTGCAGCTGGAGACGGAGGCCCACCACGCCCACGAACGCCCCCGGGAGGTGTGACCGAGCGGCCCGTATCCGCCGCAAAGGGTTCCGCGATCGCATAAATACGTGTACACCCGAAGGTAACGCCCGAGGTTACCGAGGAGGGGCCACATGAAGATCACGTTCATTCGGGGAGACATCACGCAGGTGCGGGCCGACGCGGTGGTCAATGCCGCGAATTCGTCGCTGTTGGGAGGCGGCGGCGTCGACGGCGCGATCCATCGGGCGGCGGGCCCGGAGTTGCTGGCCGAATGCCGCAGGCTCCGGGAGGAATCGCTCGCCGACGGCCTGCCGGCGGGGCAGGCGACGATCACGTCGGCGTATGACCTGCCGGCGCAGTGGATCATTCACGCGGTCGGGCCGAACAGGAACGCGGGGGAGACCGACGTCGCGGTGTTGGAGTCGGCGTTTCGCAGCGCCCTCGACGCCGCGGGTCGAGTCGGTGCCAGGTCCGTGGCCGTGCCCGCCATTGGTGCCGGTGCCTACGGCTGGAGCGGCGAGGATGTCGCGGCGGCGGCGCACCGGGCGATCGAATCGAGGCCCGACGGTGCCCTGGACGACCTGGCCGAGGTGATTTTCGTGCTTTTCGACGATCACCTCGACGCCGTTTTCCGTGCCGAGTTCGGTGCGGACGGCGGGTCGACGACCGGTGCGCCGGGAACCGACGAGCCGTAGACGACGGACAACCGACGACCAGTCGAAGACGGATCAGACGGGAGAAGACGATGTTTGAGCGACGAGGAACCATTCGAACCGGCCCCGCGACGGCCGGGCTTGCGTTGGCGTGCGCCCTGGGCTTGGCCCTGGCGGGCTGCGACGGCGGCAATGGCGGCGATGAGCCGACGGTCACCGAGACGACCACGACCACCGAAACCAACGGTGCCGCCGGTGACGGTGGAGCCGACCCCACGACCGAAACCACCACGACCACGACGACGGAAGGCGACGGAGGGGGCGACAACTGCGGCATCGACGAGACTGCGGCGGTGCTCGACGAAGCCATCGACACCGTGGACACGCCGGATCCGGTCGAATACTGGGAACTGGTGGAGACCAACTACGACCCCTGCGGTGAGTTGACCTACGCCCTGTACCACCAGATGCCGCAGGGCAGCGCCCAGTTCTTGACCAAGATCCTCATGTTCCACGACGGCGAATACCTCGGCGTCGATTCCGATTACCGCCAGCAGGGCCAGATCGTCGGCGAAGGCGACGGCTGGTTCGAGGTGAAGTACAAGGACTGGGAAGCCCTCATGGAATCCGGCGAAGCCAACGCCGCGGCCCCGAATTACACCCGGACCCTGACGTTCACGTGGAACGAGTCCGCCGGCAAGGTCGACGTCGACGGGGAATTCCCGAACACCAACCTGGGCCAATAACGCCCGCCGGTTTCTCTGCCGGTTTTTTTCGCGGTGGCGTCGACTCCTTCCAGGCGGTGGCGCCACCGTTTTTCCGGCGATGACGCCTACTGCTTCTTCAGCACCTCGGAGATGAAGTCGGCGATGACCTCGCGGGAAATCTTCACGTCGATGACGATGACGCCCGACGGGTCGTCGTCAAGCAACTCCGACACCCGCGCAAAGTCCGACATGTCCGCGACGGTCACCCCGCGCGCACCGAAGGAACGGCCCACCGCGGCGAAATCGACGTCGTCGATGACCATCGACGCGGTGTCCAGGCCCTCCGCACGATACTGGTGCAGCTCCGCGCCATAGGCCGCGTCGTTCATCACGACGACCGCACCCCGCCGCACCGTGCGGAATACCGTCTCCGCATCCGACAGCGCCATCAAACCGCCGCCATCACCGGTGACCAACACGGTGTAATCGTCCGGTCGGGCCGCGGCGACGCCGATGGCCGTCGGAAAGCCCAGGCCAATCGTCTGAATCGCCGTGCCCACCAACACCTGCGCCCGCGGATCCGGGCTGTCCAGGTACATGGGCACCCACCCGAGGAAATGCCCGCCGTCGGTGCAGACCGTGCGCCGCTTCGGCAGGATGCGGTCCAACTCGCGCAGCGCCGCCCGCGGATCGAGGCGACCATCGGCGCCGCGCTCGTGGAACAGCTCCGGCTGCGTCACCGGGTCCTCCGCCGGCGGCAGCGCGCCCAGCTCATCGCGCCACGTGCGGCGCGACGCGGTGGGGGAGGCGGCGGCGTCGGCGGTGATGGTGCCGTCGGGGACGTCGGTGCCGGCGAGACGTTCGGCGACCAGCTCATCGAGCACCGGCATCACCGACGCCAGATCGCACAGCACGCGCACATCCACCTCGCGGCTGGAGGGATGCTCCTCGAGCGTCAGATGAATCACCGTCGCGTCCGGCGAGAACAACGAACCGCCCCGGACCTGGTGCGCGTTGAAGCTCGCCCCGAGAACCAGCACCACGTCCGCGTCGCGGGCGATGGGAACGTGCGCCCGATGCGTGAAACCGCCGGCGGTGCCCATGCACCACTGACCCCCGACGACGTTGCGGGCCATCGCCGAATGCATGTGCAACGCCCCGATGCGGTCGCCCAGGGCCGCGACGTCATCGGCGACTCCGGCGCGAACCACGCCCCGGCCCGACAGGATCAGCGGACGGCGGGCCGAAGCCAACGCGTCGGCGACGGCGGCCAGTTCGGCGCGCAGATCGTCGGACATCGGGCGCGTCGGAGTGGCGTGGGCCGGGCGCAGCAGCTCCGGGCGCGACAGCACGTCGCCGCCGTCGAAGAGGGGCGCGGTCTGCAGGTCGTGTGGAAGCAGCAGTACGACCGGCTCCTGGTGCGATTGCGCAAGCGCGAATGCGGCGTGGGCGTCGGCGGCGGCGGTCTCCGGGGTGGGGGTGAAGTGGTCGATCCCCAGCGCGTCGAGAAGCCCCGCCTGGTTCAGGTCGAAGTGGCGCGCCCCGGCGGCGGGGGCCGAACCGGTGACGTAGACCATCGGCACCCGGGCTGCCTTCGCTTCGGCGAGCGCCGTGATGGTGTTGGTGAACCCCGCACCGCACGTCGTGGTGGCCACCGCGATGCCCCCGCCCGCCCGGAAGAACGCGTCGGCCGCGGCGACCGCGCCGGCTTCGTGGCGGGTGGAGGTGTACGGGAAGCCGCGGGAGGTCAGGTGGCTGACCACGTGCGAGTTGGCGTTGCCCACCAGGCCGAAGACGTGGTCGGCGCGGGCGAGGATGACGTCGGCGATGGCCGTGGACACCGTCGCCGCAGCGGGCGTGTCCGCGTCGCGGGTGGCAGACGCGTCGATTGCGACCGCGGCCCCATGCCCGATCGTGTTGGTTTCGGGGTGGTCGGTCTCGGCGGAATATCGCTGCACGGAGGGCCTCCTTCGGCGGCGGGCTGGTGGTGCGTGGATGTGCAGGGGCCGATTCTTGCCGATTTCGCTGGTCGGTGGAAGAGGAAAATCCAGATAACGGATTGATCACGGGTTTTACCGGAAGTTCGGGGGTAAAAGCGGGGGATTGCGCCGTTCGCTTGGGTTTGTCCCGCGCGTTTCACGGGGGTGTTCGGCGGGGGTATTGCTCAGCGGGGGCGGCGTGGGCAGGCGCCCGCTTCTCACCGACTGCGGCGCGGGGCGTGCTTTCCGGCGCCCCAGAAATCTCCAAACCACGGGGTCCAAACCACGGGATCGCCGTCAACCCCGTGGTTTGGGGGAAAGAGCGGGGCGGTCGCTCGGGGTAGCAGCGAAACGGGGCGCCACCGGTCACCCCGGCGGCGCCCCGAACGGAACGGGCGAACCCTACTTCTCGGCCTACTTTTCGGCGATGTTGTCCAAGATGAACTTCTTGACCACGTCGGCGTCGTTGGGCAGGTCCACGACGCGGCGCGGCGCATCCATGATCCCGGCGAAACGCTCCGGCATGTCCGGTTCGCGGCCGGTGGCCTCCATGATGGTGTCGGCGAACTTCACCGGCAGCGCGGTCTCGAGGCACACGATCGGGGTGGACACCTGGTCGCGCAGGCCGCGGGCGACGTGGATGCCGTCGGCGGTGTGCGGGTCGACCATGACGCCGAGGCGCTCCCAGCAGTCGCGGATGGTGTCGACGCGGTCGGCGTGGGTGGAGCGGCCCGACAGGAACCCGTGCACGGCCGACGCCTTGGGGAAGGCGGGGTCGCCGGACAGGGTGAAACCGCCCTGCTTGACCTTCACGCCGAACTTCTCGGCGACGCGCTCGGCGTCGCGGTCGAGGAGGTCGAAGATGAAGCGCTCGAAGTTCGAGGCCCGCGAAATGTCCATCGACGGGCTCGACGTGGCCAGGGTTTCCTCGGAGGTGCGCACGCGGTAGGCGCCGGTGCGGAAGAACTCGTCGAGGACGTCGTTTTCGTTGGTGGCCACGATGAGGCGGTCGATGGGCACGCCCATGGACTTGGCGATGTGGCCGGCGCACACGTCGCCGAAGTTGCCGGTGGGCACGGAGAAGCTGACCTTTTCGTCGTTGGCGTCGGTCATGCGGATCCACGACGACACGTAGTAGACGATCTGGGCCATCAGGCGGGCCCAGTTGATGGAGTTGACGGCGCCGATGCGGTTGGCGGCCTTGTACTCCAGATCGCCGGACACGGCCTTGACCACGTCCTGGCAGTCGTCGAAGACGCCGTCGAGGGCGATGTTGTGGATGTTCGGGTCTTCGAGGCCGAACATCTGCGCCTGCTGGAAGGGGGTCATGCGTCCGGCGGGGGTGAGCATGAACACGGAGATGCCCTTGCGGCCGCGCATGGCGTATTCGGCGGAGGATCCGGTGTCGCCGGAGGTGGCGCCGAGGATGTTGAGGGTTTCGTCGCGGCGGGCGAGTTCGTATTCGAACAGTTCGCCGAGCAGCTGCATGGCCATGTCCTTGAATGCGGCGGTGGGGCCCATGGACAGGTGGCCGATGTGCAGGCCGTCTTCGAGTTCGGTGACGGGCACGATGTCGGGGTCGGAGAATTTCGGCGTGGTGTATGCGCGGGCGCAGATGGCCTTGAGGTCGTCGGCGGGGATGTCGTCGACGAACAGCTGCAACACTTCGGCGGCCAGGGCGGCGTAGCCGTCGTCGGCGAGGATGCCGCGCCAGCGGGTGAGCGTCGCGTCGTCGACCTGCGGGTATTCGGCCGGCAGGTACAGGCCGCCGTCGGGCGCCAGTCCGCCGAGGAGGATGTCCGAGAACTTGGCGGGGGTTCGCTTCGGGTCGCGCGTCGAAATGTAGTCCACGGGGCCAACCTTACTGAAGGGAGTGCTTGACGACGGCCACCGGCTGCGCGTCTTGCGTGGGGGTGGGGGATGTGGTGCTGCGCGGCCGCCGGTGGTGGGCGATGATCGGTTGGTGCAGGGCGCGATGGCCGTGGGCCGGATGCGCCTGCGGGAGTCGGGTGCCGGTCGTGCACCGTGGCGGCGATGCGGGGAGCTCGTTGCCGCGGAAGTTCGCGGGAGAATCGGAAGAAGAGGTGATCGGCATGCCGTCTGGCATCGGCGGGTGGATCTGGCTGATCGGGTTTGGAGTGCCCGGTGCATTGGTGATCATGGTGGGCGTCGTGCTGGCGGGGTTCGCGCTGCGGGCACGGACGTGGCCGAAGTCCGTCGGGCACGTCATCGGGGGCGAGGAGTATTTCGACCAGGAGGAGCAGTGCGCGATGTTCCGGGAGATCGTGGCCTTCCGGGATGAACGGGGCGTGGAGCACGAGGCCCGGACGAACATGTCCACGTCAGATCTGGTGATCGGCAAGGAGGTCGAGGTCAGGTACAACCCCCGGGACCCGCGGGAGGTCCTGGTCGGGACCGTGCCACTGGGCTTCGTGGCGTTGGCGGTGGTGCTCCTCGGGATCGTGTTTGTCGGCATCGGGGTGACGTCGGGCGGTTTCTGAGTTCTCGCGTCTGCGGTGCCCGCCCGAGGCCCTGTACCTGAGGCATTGCCGGTGGGAGTTGGCGGGAGCAGCGCGAAATCCCGCCGACGTCGCGTTTCGATTCGATCACTGTTGTCCGATGGCCCTCTCCCGGACCCCGAATCGTCGTGAAGCGATGTGGTGGGCGTCGTCGAGGCCGGGCGTCGGCGGGGGCGGGCCGACCAGAAGCGACGGGCCGACGGCGCGCAGGGCCGGAGTGGCCGCGGCGAAGTCGACCATCGCGGCCACCTGGTCGGCGCGGCCGGTGATGAACGCGATGTGGCAGGCCAGCTCGATGGCGGTGGTGGCGTGGGCGGCGGCGTGGGCGCGCCGGGCCCGCGGTGTTTCGGCGGCAAGGGCGGTGTGGCGCATTGCGATGGCCGCGGCCTGCACGTGGGGCAGCAGCTCCCGGTAGTCGTCGTGGGTCGTGTACGGCCAGCGGGTGGCCAGCACCGCCCGGAGCACGGTGAGGCCTGCGGCCATCGACGGGTCGTCGGCGACGAGGGCGTCGACGTCGTCGAGAAGCGACAGGGCCCGGGCCCGCGCCGCGGCGTCGGCGGTGGCGGCGGCGCCGTCGTGAATCGCCTCGGCGGCGCGTGCGAGCAGCTGGGCCCGGTGCGTCCGGGTCGC